>JABCYT010000219.1 GCA_013290035.1 Alphaproteobacteria bacterium | reverse complement strand
CGCCACGGCATCGATGGCGCGATCCTCACCTGGTCTGGTGAAAAGCCGCGTGCCGGCCTGCAGGAGGCGGCACGGACGGCACGATACCGGTTGTTGCGCGACGAATGCCGTCGGCGCGGCATCCTGCATCTGCTGCTCGCCCATCACGCCGACGATCAGGCCGAGACCGTGGCGATGCGGTTGGCCCGCCGGAGCGGTCCCGACGGCCTTGCCGGCATGGCGGCTCTGGTCGATCACCCGGAGGTGCGCCTGCTGCGCCCCCTGCTCGACGTATCGCGCGCCCGGCTCACCGCCACGCTTCTCGCGCGCGGCGTGCAGTGGCTGGACGATCCCTCGAATGTCGATCCGCGCTTTGAACGGGCGCGGCTGCGGGCGAATGGGTGCCTTGTGCCCGCGAACTCGGCGGACGGCGGCGTCGAACGATCGGTCCGCGACGGCAAATTGGCCCGTGCCGCTGTGGATATGCTGGCGTTCGGCCCAGCGGGCACCGCGGCCATCGACCGAACCGGATTTGCCCGCCTGGGACGCGATCTGCAGGCGAAGCTGCTCAGTCGCCTCATCCAAGCGGTCGGTGGGCGGGACTATCCGCCGCGCCGGGAGCGTCTGGCGCGGGCGGTCGGGCGGCTTTGTGCTCCCCTGGATCGCGGAAAGTCGGGCAAGGGGCAGGATTTCACGCTTTCCGGCTGCAAGCTCATGCTTCGTCGCGTACCGGACAGGCGTCAACTGCACTGGATTGTCCGGCCCGAACATGGCAGGAACGTGAGCCAGCCCCTCATTCCGGCTGCATTTTTCGCTTGCGGCTCGCCCACCGCTTCCCATCTAGAATGAGCCTCCACTCCAACGGAAAAAGCCCGTGAACCCGTTCAACCGTAACGCTGCTTTGTGGATTGTCATCGTGCTGCTGCTCGCGCTGCTCTACAGCGTGTTCCAGGGCGGTACGACCCGGACGGCGGGCAATACGGTTTCCTATTCGGACTTCGTGCATGCCGTCGAGCAGCGCCAGGTCCAGGACGTCCGGATCCAGGGCAACACCATCACCGGTACCTTCCGCGAGCCGCGCAACGGCGTTCAGAAGTTCGCCACCTACGTGCCGAGCGCGCCGGTCGACGAACAGCTGATGCCGATGCTGATCAAGAACGTCGACCGGGTCGATGCCGGGCCGGCGGAGGAGGGCGTCAACCTCGGCAGCATCTTCGTGAGCTGGCTGCCGGTTCTCGTTCTTGTCGGCGTCTACATTTTCTTTCTGCGCCAGATGCAGAGCGGCACCGGCCGCGCCATGGGCTTCGGCAAGTCGCGCGCGCGCCTGCTGACCGAGAAGCACGGCCGCGTCACCTTCGAGGACGTGGCCGGCATCGACGAGGCCAAGGCCGAGCTCGAGGAGATCGTCGACTTCCTGAAGGACCCGCAGAAGTTCCAGCGCCTGGGCGGCAAGATCCCCAAGGGCTGCCTGCTGGTCGGCCCGCCGGGCACCGGCAAGACGTTGCTGGCGCGCGCCATCGCCGGCGAAGCCAACGTGCCGTTCTTCACCATCTCGGGCTCCGACTTCGTCGAGATGTTCGTGGGCGTCGGCGCCAGCCGCGTGCGCGACATGTTCGAGCAGGCCAAGAAGAACGCGCCCTGCATCGTGTTCATCGACGAAATCGACGCTGTCGGCCGCCATCGCGGCGCCGGCCTGGGCGGCGGCAACGACGAGCGGGAGCAGACGCTGAACCAGCTGCTGGTCGAGATGGACGGCTTCGAGTCGAACGAAGGCGTCATCCTGATCGCCGCCACCAACCGTCCCGACGTGCTCGACCCGGCGCTGCTGCGGCCCGGCCGCTTCGACCGTCAGGTCGTGGTGCCCAATCCCGATGTCGGCGGCCGCGAGAAGATCCTGAAGGTCCACATGCGCAAGGTGCCGCTGGCGCCCGACGTCGACCCGCGCGTGCTGGCGCGCGGCACGCCGGGCTTCTCCGGCGCCGACCTCGCCAACCTGGTGAACGAGGCGGCGCTGCGCGCCGCCCGCGTCGGCAAGCGCCTGGTCACCATGGCGGACTTCGAATACGCCAAGGACAAGGTGCTGATGGGCACCGAGCGCCGCTCGATGGCGATGACCGACGAGGAGAAGAAGCTCACGGCCTACCACGAGGCGGGCCACGCCCTGGTCGCCATGCACGTGCCCAAGAGCGATCCGCTGCACAAGGTGACGATCATCCCGCGCGGCCGGGCGCTTGGCGTCACCATGCAGCTGCCCGAGCGCGATCACCTGAGCCATACCAAGCAGTTCCTCGAATCGCGCCTGGCGATCATGTTCGGCGGCCGCACCGCCGAGGAGATCATCTTCGGACCGGAGAACGTCACGACCGGCGCAGCGAGCGACATCCAGGTCGCCACCCAGACCGCGCGCGGCATGATCACCGCCTTCGGCATGTCCGAGAAGCTGGGCCGCGTGCGCTATCAGGCGAACGAGCAGGAGGTCTTCCTGGGCCACGCCGTGACCCAGACCCAGAACGTCTCGGAGGCCACCGCGCAGCTGATCGACCAGGAAGTCCGCCGCCTGATCGAGGAGGCCGAGGGCAAGGCCCGGCAGATCCTGACCGACCATCTGGAAGACCTCCATCTGATCGCCAAGGCGCTGCTCGAGTACGAGACCCTCAGCAACGACGAGATCGGCACCGTTCTGCGCGGCGAGAAGGTCGTGCGTGACGACACCGGCGGCGCCGGTTCCGGTTCCGACCGCCGTCGCCGCGCTTCCGTGCCGACCAGCACCAACCCGGCGCCGGGCGGCGCCAATCCCGAGCCGCAGCCGGGCGTTTGACGGCGGCTTTCGCCGGCCTTTCGCTCGATCGCGCCCTTGGTCGCACGAGGGTGATGGCGATCGCCAACGTCACACCCGATTCGTTTTCCGACGGCGGTGAACGCCTCGACCCCGCGCGGGCCATCGACGATGGCCTGCGTTTTGTGTCGGAGGGCGCCGACATCGTCGACGTCGGCGGCGAGTCGACGCGCCCCGGCTCGCAGCCGACATCGGCCGACGAGGAATTGCGCCGTGTCCTGCCGGTCGTCGAGGGCCTGGCGAGGCAAGGCGTGTTGGTGTCGATCGACACGCGTCGCGCTTCCGTGGCGCGCGCCTGCCTCGATGCCGGCGCGCGCATCGTGAACGACGTATCGGCGCTGCGCGACGATTCGGACTTGATGCCGCTGGTCGCCCGGCGTGGCGTGCCGGTCGTGCTGATGCATCGCCGCGGCCGATCCGAGGACAAGTATGACGGGCCGGCCTATGGCGATGTCGTCGAGGAGGTGAGGCGCTTCCTGCTCGATCGGGCACGCGCCGGTGAGGCCGCCGGCATCGCTCGCGAGCGCATCGCGCTCGATCCGGGCATTGGCTTCGGCAAGAGCGTCGAAGAAAACCTCGCCCTGATCGCCGGCACGGCACGGCTGGCCGACGCCGGCTACCCCGTGCTGGTGGGCTCCTCGCGCAAGGGCTTCATCGGCAGGCTGACGGGGATTGCCGAGCCGCGCCAGCGCGATCCCGCCTCGGTGTGGCTGGCGGTCGAGGCCGCGCGCCGCGGCGCCGCCATCGTGCGCGTCCACGACGTCGCCGCCGTCCGCCAGGCCCTCGCGGTTTCGTCGGCAATGCGATAGGTTCCGCCATCATGTCCCGTTCTCTCTTCGGCACCGACGGCGTGCGCGGCCGCGCCAACTCAGAGCCCATGACCGCCGAGATCGCCATGCGCATCGGCATGGCGGCGGGCGAGGTCTTCAACCGCGGCGGCTACCGCCACCGCGTGGTGATCGGCAAGGATACGCGGCTGTCGGGCTACATGATCGAGCAGGCGCTGACGGCGGGCTTCCTGTCGGTCGGCGTCGACGTGCTGCTGCTTGGGCCATTGCCGACGCCGGCCGTGGGTTTCCTGACCCGCTCGATGCGTGCCGACGTCGGCGTCATGATCTCGGCGTCGCACAATCCCTACGAGGACAACGGCATCAAGCTGTTCGGTCCCGACGGCTTCAAGCTGTCCGACGCGGTCGAGATGCAGATCGAGGACCTCGTGGAGGAATCGGCTTCAATCCGCTTGGCCGCGCCGGCTGCGATCGGCCGCGCCAAACGCCTCGACGACGCGGAAGGCCGCTATATCGAGGCGGTGAAGGCGTCCGCCGCACGCGGCCTCGATCTCACCGGACTCAGGATCGTCGTCGATTGCGCCAATGGCGCCGCCTACAAGGCGGCGCCGACCGTGCTGTGGGAGCTCGGCGCCGAGGTGATCCCGCTCGCCGTGTCGCCGGACGGTTTCAACATCAACGGCAATTGTGGCTCGACGCATCCTGCGCTGTTGCAGGAGCACGTCGTCACGCACAACGCCAACATCGGCATCGCCCTGGACGGCGACGCCGACCGGGTCGTGCTGGTGGATGAGCTGGGGCAACTGATCGACGGCGATCAGCTGATGGCGACCATTGCCAGCCAGTGGGCGACGGACGGGCGCCTGGCCGGCGGCGGTTTGGTCGCCACGGTGATGTCCAACCTGGGGCTCGAGCGCTATCTGGGTGCGCAAAAGCTCGCGCTGGTACGAACCAAGGTGGGCGACCGCAACGTCCTCGAGCGCATGCGCGCCGAAGGCTATAATCTCGGCGGCGAGCAGTCCGGACACATCATCATGACCGATCACGCGACGACGGGTGACGGGCTGATGGCGGCGCTGCAGGCGCTGGCAGCGTTGCTCAAGGCCGACCGCCCCGCCAGTCAAACCTTTCGCGCCTTCCAGCCGGTACCGCAGCTCTTGAAGAACGTGCGAATTCGCGGCGACGCCAAGGCAACGCTCGCGGAAACGTCGGTAAGGCAGGCGATCGCTGCCGCCGAGGCGAGACTGGGCGCGGGCGGCCGCGTCCTGGTACGCAAGTCGGGCACCGAACCGCTGATCCGTGTCATGGCCGAGGGCGACGATTCGGAGCTCGTCCGCAGCGTCGTCGAGCAGATTATCGAGGCGTTGCCGCGGGCCGCGGCGTGATCGGGGCGGCATGAAAGGCCGCGTCCTGATCGTCGCCGGCTCCGATTCCGGCGGCGGGGCGGGCATCCAGGCGGACATCAAGGCGGTCACCGCCATGGGCGCCTTTGCCGCGACCGCGATCACCGCCCTGACTGCCCAGAACACCGAGGGCGTGCACGGCGTGCTGGCGGTCGACCCGGCGTTCATCGCCCAGCAGATCGAGGTCGTGTTGGGCGACATCGGCGCCGATGCGCTCAAGACCGGCATGCTGCACAGCGCCGAGGTGATCGGCACCGTGGCGTCCTGCCTGAAGAAGCACGCGCCCGGCGTGCCGCTGGTCGTCGATCCGGTGATGATCGCCAAGGGCGGCCACCGTCTGTTGCTGAGCGAGGCCGAAGCGGCCCTGCGCGACACCCTGCTGCCGATGGCCGCCCTGCTGACGCCGAACCTGCCCGAGGCCGAGGTGCTGGCGGGCTTTCCGGTGCGGGTCGAGGCCGACATGAAGCGCGCCGCCCAGCGGCTCGCGGCGCTGGGCGCCAAGGCGGTATTGATGAAGGGCGGCCATCTCGAGGGCGAGCTCATCGTCGACCTGTTGTTTCACGACGGCCGATTCGAACGCTTCGAAGACCGGCGCATCGCGAGCCGCAGCACCCACGGCACGGGCTGCACGCTCGCCTCGGCGATCGCGGCCGGCCTCGCCCAGAAGATGAGCCTTTTCGACTCCGTGGCACGGGCGCGCCTCTACGTCAGGCGCGCCATCGAGTCTGCCCCCGGCTTTGGCCGCGGTCACGGCCCGCTCGATCACGCCGTCACCGTCCGATCGTCGTGATCCCGGAGTTTTTGCGCAACATGGTGCGCAATAACTCGGGCTGGCCGGCCGCCACAGGATTGGCCGAGATAGTCTCTTGCCGGACGGTCCAGCACGTACCGAGCGTTGGGAATCATGTCATTGCTGGGGGCGCGCCACTCCAGTGGCGCGTTTTTCATGCTCTCGTGGTCCGGAAGACCATGACGCGCCACTGGAGTGGCGCGCCCCCAGCAAAGATGTGCGTCCGTCCAATCGGAATGCGCTCTAGTCAAACTTAATATGTACTTGCGTATTACTAAAGATACTGCTAAAGTTCGCCGATGTCGAGCGAGAGCAGCACTCCCGCGCAGGCGGCCGAGGTCTTGTCCACCGTTCGCGGCCCGGAGAGCGATCGCATGCGCCTGCCCGGCGTCCGCCGCTCTTCGGCAAATGTAATAGCGCTTGCGGGAATTGCGGAAATTCGACGGCCGGCGCGGCGACCGGCG
>JABCYT010000218.1 GCA_013290035.1 Alphaproteobacteria bacterium | reverse complement strand
ATTTCAGTGAGCGAGCTGGCCCGGCCCTTCCCGGTGTCGCTGCCGGCCATCATGAAGCATCTCGACGTGCTGTCCGACGCAGGGCTGATCGCGCGCACCAAGTCCGGCCGGACCGTGACCTGCCAACTCAAGGCCGCGCCGATGGAGCAAGCGATGAACTGGCTCGCCCGCTACGAACGCTACTGGACCGAGCAGCTCGACCGCCTCGCCGCCTTTCTGGAGGAAGATTCATGGCAACCAAGCCCAGCCTCGCCCTCAAGCGCCGCTTCAAGGCGCCGCCGGCGCAGCTCTACCAAGCCTGGACGCAGCCGGAAAAAATGATCCGCTGGTGGGGCGTCGCCGGCCACGAGAAGACGCCGATTGCCCAGACCGACCTGCGTGTCGGCGGCCGCTTCAACGTGCAGTTCTGGACGCCGGACGGCGCGCACCAGAGCGTGAGCGGCATCTATCGCGAGGTCGTGCCCGACCGCAAGCTGGTCTTCTCATGGGCCTGGCAAAGCACGCCCGAGCGCGAATCGCAGGTCACGATCGACTTGAAGCCCGACGACGACGGCACGATCCTCACTCTGACGCACGAGCAGTTCTTCAACGAGACGGCGCGCGACGATCACAAGCGCGGCTGGACCCTCGCGCTCGACAATCTGGAGAGGATCTACGGATGACCGCTCTCGACAACTATCGCACGCCCGTCGCCATGAGCGACGCCGGCCGCCAGGCGCGGCTGTTCGACGGCCTGCCGCACGATGTCGGCGGGCTCGCCCAGGTCGTGCAGGGCCTGCTGGTGCACGAGCACGTGGCACCCGCCTACGGGCTCACGCTCAGCCCCGAGCAGCACGCCCAGGCGCACCTCCGATCTGTCGAAAGCATCCTCGAGACCATCGCCGCGCAGGACAAGAAGCCCTTGCCGGTCGCCCGGCCGGCCGGCGAGCGGGTCGTCGGTGTTTGCCGCCACTTCACCTTGCTGCACGTCGCCATGCTGCGCGCCCAAGGCGTTGCGGCGCGGGCCCGCTGCGGCTTCGGCGCCTACTTCCAGCAGGGCATGTTCATCGATCATTGGGTGACCGAATACTGGAACGAAGCGCGGAAGCGCTGGATGCTGGTCGATCCGCAACTCGACACCCCCCAGCGTGAGCTCTTCAAGGTGACGTTCGATCCGCTCGACGTGCCGCGCGACCAATTCCTGGTCGCCGGCGACGCCTGGAAACTTTGCCGCAGCGGCAAGGCCGATCCCGCCGCCTTCGGCATCCTCGACATGCACGGGCTGTGGTTCATCGCCGGCAACGTCATCCGCGACGTCGCTGCCCTCAACAACCATGAAATGCTGCCGTGGGATGTGTGGGGTGCCATGGCGCAGAGCGATGCCGGGCTCGACCTGCCCTTCTTCGATCGCCTGGCCGAACTCTCGCAGGCGCCCGACGAGCACCTCGACGAGTTGCGTGCCGTCTACGAGGACAAGCGAATCGCCGTTCCCGGCACGGTGTTCAATGCCGTGCTCAACCATCCCGACCCCGTCCACTGAAAGGAGCCAACCATGCAAGCGCACACCACCGTCTCCCGCGAGGAATGGCTGAAAGCCCGCCGCGCGCACCTCGCCAAGGAAAAGGCCCTCCTGAAGGCGCAGGAAGCGTTGCGCCAGGAGACCCGCGCGCTGCCCTGGGTCAAGGTCGAGAAGGAGTACGTGTTCGAGGGGCCGGACGGCCGCGAGACACTCGGCGAGCTGTTCGCCGGCCGCAGCCAGCTCGTCGTCAAGCACTTCATGATGGGCCCGGGCTGGCAGGAGGGCTGCCTCGGCTGCTCCTTCGGGGCCGACCAGTATGACGGCTCGGTGGTGCACCTCGCCCACCACGACGTGATGTTGGTCGCGGTGTCGCGTGCGCCCTATCCCGAGATCGCCGCCTACCACCGCCGCATGGGCTGGCGCTTCAAGTGGGTGTCGTCCTTCGGCTCGGACTTCAACTACGACTTCAACGTCTCGTTCACTGAAGCCGATTTGGCCGAGGGCAAGGCGCTCTACAACTTCGAGCCCCGCCGTGACGTGGCCGACGAAATGGCGGGCATGAGCGTCTTTTACAGGGACGACCGCGGCGACATTTTCCACACCTATTCCGTGTTCGCGCGCGGCTCCGAGCAGGTCGCCGGCGTCTACGGCCTGCTGGACGTCACCCCCCGGGGCCGCAACGAGCCGCCCGGTGGCAACCTGACCAACTGGGTGCGCCGGCACGACAAATATGACGAAAAAAGCTGATAATTCCCGCTGCCAAGGGCGAGCCGGATCGGTGTAAGCTGGGGGCCTGCAGAGGAGAAACCGATGCCCGCACTCTCGCTCGACCACTGGAACGTCTACTGCAAGGACCTCAAGGCCACCGTGCGCTTCTACGAGCGCTATGTCGGCCTCAAGGACGGCGATCGTCCGCCCTTCAACTTCCCCGGCGCCTGGCTCTATGCCGGCGAGAAGCCGATCCTCCACCTGGTGTCGGAAACCGGCCGCAAGGACCACGGCAGCGGCGCCATCGACCACGTCGCAATCAATTGCGAGAACATCCGCGGCACCATCGACCAGCTCAAGAAGGACAAGATGCCGTTCGAGGTCCGCAAGGTGCCGGCGCGGCCCTTGCAGCAGGTCTTCGTGCACGATCCCGACGGCGTGATGATCGAGCTCAACTTCTGGCACGAGGCCGACGTGCCGGAAATCGACAAGTCGGATGCCCTGCCGGGAGCGAAGGCCAAGAAGAAGCCCGCCTCGGCGAAGAAGCTGGTCGGCGCCAAGTAGAACTTCATGGTCTTCCAGACCGCGGACGTCCCGCCCGCGGTCTGGAAGATCGTCAGTCGATTGTCGGCGTCGCGCCGAGCCGCGCACAATAGTCGGCCGGCAGAAGATCGTGGCCGGCCAGCAGATGGCCGAGATAGTCGCGTGTGGGCCGCAGCCTCTCGCCGACCGACAGCGCCACGTAGGTGACGGCATCGACCGTCTCGCCAGTGTCGGCGCGCACGACCGGGACGATACGCCGCTCATAGTGTCCGCCCGCCACGCCCTCGTAGCGATCGAGGATCTCGAAACCCTTGTGCGGCAGCAGGTTCAGCGTGCCGTGCACGCTCTCGCCCGCGGCAGCCACGATATTGCCCGCCCCGGCGCCGGCTGGCGTCCGGGCGCGCTTGTTGAAGGCAAGCCGCCAGCCGTCGAGCCGACCGGCGATGCGCTCGCCTCTCGGAACGCCTTCAGGCTGCAGCCGCTCCTCGAACAGCCGTACGGCATTCATGTTGGAGCCATAGGCGAAGTACCAGTTCATGCCACCCGCCAGACCTGCACCGCCTTGTCGTAGCCGCGGATTGCGAGCGGTCCGAGGTCGGTCGCGCCGTCCACGCCCAACGTCGCCTCGTGCATGGAACTCGAGATGAGAAGCCTGGCGCCGGTCTCCTTGGTGAGCTGCTCAAGGCGCGCGGCGAGGTTCACGGTATCGCCGATCACCGTGTATTCCTTGCGCTGCGGCGAGCCCACGGTGCCGGTCACCGCATCGCCGATATGGATGCCGATGCCGATGCGCAGGGCGTTGTCGGGCCGTGCCTTGTTCCAGGCATCGACCGCATCCAGCATGCCACGCGCCGCGGCCAGCGCGTTCACCGCCGCCTTGGAGTCCTCGAGCGGCGCGCCGAACAAGGCGAGGAAGCCGTCGCCCAGGAACTTGTTGATGATGCCGTTGTGGCGGTCGACGATCTCGATCATTTCGGCGAAGAAGTCGTTCAGCAGCGCCACCGTTGCAGCGGCGGCCCGCACGCGCGACATGGCGGTGAAACCCCTGATGTCGAGGAACAGCACGCACACCCGGCGCATCTCGCTCGGCGGGTCGGTCCGGGTGGCGAGCAGGCGGTCGACCACGGCCGGCGAGACGTGCTGGCCGAACAGGTTGGTGACGCGATCGCGCGCCGCCGCCGCAGCCACCGACGTCTCGAACTGACGACGCAGGCTGCCGGCCACGATGCCGGCGATAATGCCGGACGCCAGCAGCACGATGCTGCGGCTGACGTTGTAGGTCAGCGCGCGCTCTGGCATGTCGGAAAACAGCTCGATCGGCAGCAGCCAGGCGGCCAGCGCCAGCAGTTGGACGGCCGCGACGGCGCCGGTCCACACCGACAGCCAGAAATCGAGCCTGAGCGTCGACAGCAGGATGAACACGAAATAGAGCATCGGCGGCCAGTAACCCAGAACCGTCGGCATCTCCATGTGATGGCTGAGCTCGAAGATGATCACGCTCGGCAGGCTGGTCTCGATCAGGGCATTGGCGAAGCGCCCGATGCGCGGGAAATCCCTGTCCTGGGCGGCTCGCCAGCGCAGGAAGAACCGCACTACCCAGGCATAGAGGACGAACGGCCCTATGGTGGCCAGCGGCTCCCAGCCGGCGATGCCGCCGCGGAACATGCGGTGGGTGAATTGGGGGAAGAAGGTGGTGGCGGTCAGGGCGGCGGCGAGCAGGACGGAAAGAACGATCGCCAGCATCTGAACGCGCTGGACCTCGCTGCGCAGGATCTCGCGGCGCAATTCGTTGGCGTAGCCGTCGGGGGGTGCCTCAGTCATTGCCGGCAACCTAGCCATCGGCCACAGGCTCCACAACGGCGGGTGGGGGTGCTAGGAACGCACCATGCCGGTGAAAGAGATCGCGCGCGAACTGCAGGGCAAGGCCGCCAACCTCGCGCTCCGCATGCCGATCGCCTGGGTCAACATCCTGGCCGGGCCGCCGGTAACGGTGGATGGCCGCACCCTGGACGGCCGCGCCCAATGGTTCCTGCAATTGCTGGCGCGCAGCGGCCGGCGGCCGGTCGAGAGCAAGAGCGTCGCCGAGGCGCGCGCCGAGATCGACGCCTTCCTGCCCCTGCTGTCGGGCAAGCCGCTGCCGGTTGGCGAGATCATCGACCGCACCATCGAAGGGCCGGCCGGCCGGCTGCGCATCCGCCTCTACCGCCCCGCCGGCAGCGTGGCGCGCCTGTTGCCGACCATCCTCTATTTCCACGGCGGCGGCTGGACGATCGGCAGCCTAGAAGCCTACGACCTGCCCTGCCGGTTCTTCTCGGCGCGCACCGGCTGCGCGCTCGTCGCCGTCGACTATCGCCTGGCGCCCGAGCACAAATTCCCGGCCGCCATCGACGACGCCGTCGCCGCCTATCGCTGGCTTGCAGCCGAGGCGATCGGCCTCGGCATCGACCCGGCGCGCATCGTGATCGCGGGCGATTCGGCCGGCGGCAATATCGCCACCGTCGCCGCCCGGCTGTTGCGCGAGGAGGCGAGGCCGCCCTGCCTGCAGTGGCTCCTCTATCCCGTCACCGACCTCGGCATGGACAGCCCCTCCTACACGAGCTGCGGCAAGGGCTTCCTGCTCACCCGCGCCGGCATGGAATGGGCGCGGGGCCATTATCTCAACGATCCCAGCGAATCCGATGACCCCAGGGTCTCGCCGCTGCGGGCCAACGACCTCGCG
Organism: Alphaproteobacteria bacterium; assembly: GCA_013290035.1. Lineage (GTDB taxonomy): Bacteria > Pseudomonadota > Alphaproteobacteria > Reyranellales > Reyranellaceae > Reyranella. The sequence continues at coordinate 794 of JABCYT010000218.1, read as the reverse complement.
GGACTGCCGCCGGCGCTGGTCTATACGGCGGGCTTCGATCCGTTGCGCGACGAAGGCCACGCCTATGCCGATCGCCTGTCGGCCGCCGGCGTCAAGACCATCCATCGCGAGTTCGAATCGCTGATTCACGGCTTTGCCGGCATGCGCGGCGCGTTGCAGGCGGCGGCGCGGGCGATGGACGACATGGTGGCGGGCCTGCGCCACGAACTGGCCCAATTGGGACGTTGAGCATGGACGACGAAGCCGAAGTCACAGCGGAGCAGCGCGAGCGGTCGGGCCGGCGCGAGCAGAACAAGGCGGAGAACCGCACCGCCCTCCTGAAGGCGGCGCGCGCGGTGTTCGCCGAGATGGGCTATGGCGCGGCCAGCGTGCGCGACATCGTGCGCCGCACCGATCTGGCGTCGGGCACCTTCTACAACTATTTCAAGGACAAGGACGAGATCTTCGAGGCCGTGGTCGGCGAGCTGACCGGCGAGCTTTTGAAGCGCCATCGCGCGGGACGGGCCAAGGCCACGACGGCGCAGGAGTTCTTCCGCCGCCACTACTCGGTCTATTTGGAGTTCGTCGTCGAGGATCCGGAGCTGCTGGCGCTGGCCCGCAAGAATTTCACCGCCATCCGCACGCTATTCGACAAGCCCGACGTGCGCGCCCTGGCGCTGGCGCTGAACGAAGATATCCGCGCCGCGCGGGCGGCAGGCATCCTGCCCAATGTCGACGTGTCCTACCTCGCCGCCGCGATGGCCGGCATCGCCTTCGAGATCTCGATGGTCATGGTCGCACGCGAGCCGGTCGAT
>JABCYT010000217.1 GCA_013290035.1 Alphaproteobacteria bacterium | reverse complement strand
GATGATCTCCCAGCTCATCCAGGACCAGATCGCCACGTTCGGCAATTGGGGCGTCGCCGGCGCGCTGTCGCTGGTGCTGCTGGCGATCACGGGCGCGATGGTGGCGCTGCTGCAATTCACCGTGGGCCTCCGGGAGATCGCGCGGTGAGGGCTGACGGCATGACGCCCTGGCGCCTGCTGCGCGGCACGCTCGTGGTCATGGTGGCGGTCTTCCTGCTGGCGCCGCTGGCCGTCGTGGTGATCATCTCGTTCAGCTCGGCACCCTTCCTGCAGTTCCCGCCGCCCGGCTTTTCGCTGCGCTGGTATGCCGTGCTGTTCTCGACGCCGGCCTGGACGAATTCGCTGGGGGTGAGCCTCCAGCTCATGGTGCCGTCGTCGGTCCTGGCGACCGTCCTGGGCACGGCGGCGGCGCTGGGGCTGGTGCGCGGGCGCGTGCCGGGCGCCGCCTTGATCACCGCCTGCCTGATGCTGCCGATCATTGTGCCGGGCATGATCACGGCGGCGGCCCTGTTCGGCATCTATCGCGGCCTCGGCCTCAACGGCACGTTGACCGGCCTGATCATCGGCCACACCGTGTTGCTCATTCCCTATGTCGTGGCCACGGTGTCCTCGGCGTTGCGCGTGCAGGACGTGCAGCTCGAGCAGGCGGCCGCCACCTTGGGCGCGCCGCCCTGGGCCACCTTCCGCCACGTCACCCTGCCGCTGATCATGCCGGCGGTGCTGTCCTCGCTCTTGATCGCGATGATCCTGTCGTTCGACGAGCTGATCGTCTCGCTGTTCGTGAGCTCGGCGCGCGTGCGGCCGGTGGCGGTGCAGATGTGGTCGAACCTTTTAGGCGACTTCGATCCGACGATCGCCGCCATCGCTTCGGTATGTTTCCTGTTCGCGCTCCTGGTGATGATGGCCGATCTGGCGCTGCGCCCCGGGCGCAGCTTGCGGATCGGCTGATGCCGAGCGCCGTTCTCGAGCTCGCCGGGGTGCGCAAGCGCTACGACTCGCTGGTGGCGGTGGATGATCTCCACCTCACCCTCGAGGCCGGCGAGTTCCTGACCCTGCTCGGCCCGTCGGGCTCGGGCAAGACCACGACCTTGATGATGGTGGCGGGGCTGCAGCAGCCCGACGCCGGCCGCATCATGCTGAACGGCGTTTCGGTCGCCGACCTGCCGGCCTACCGCCGGGACGTCGGCATGGTGTTCCAGAACTACGCGCTGTTCCCGCACATGACGGTCCGGCGCAACGTCGCCTTTCCCCTCGAGATGCGCGGCACGCCCGCGGGCGAGATCGCCCGCCTGGTCGACGAGGCGCTGGCGCTGGTCAAGCTGCCCGACCATGGCGGGCGCCTGCCGAAACAGCTCTCGGGCGGCCAGCAGCAGCGGGTGGCGCTCGCCCGCGCCATGGTCTACCGGCCGGCGCTGCTGCTGATGGACGAGCCGCTGGGCGCGCTCGACCGCAAGCTGCGCGAGCAGCTCCAGCTCGAGATCAAGCGCGTGCACCGCGAGCGCGGCATCTCGGTGCTGTACGTGACGCACGACCAGGAAGAAGCGCTCACCATGAGCGACCGCATCGCGGTGTTCGACAAGGGCCGCATCGAGCAGATCGGCACGCCCGAGGAGCTCTACGACCGGCCGGCGACACGCTTCGTGGCGAGCTTCATCGGCGATACCAACCTGATTGGCGGACGGGTGCTTGGCGTTGCCGATGGCGTCTGCGAGATCGAGACGGCCGCCGGACGCATCGCGGCCTCGGCGCGGACGCCGCTCGACGCGGGGTCCGCCGTTGTCGTCGCCGTCCGGCCGGAGCGCGTCGTGCTTGCGCCGGTACAGACCGGCGGAGCAGGCCTTGAGGGCGTCATTGTCGAGCAGGTCTTCCTCGGCACCAGCCGGAAATATGTCGTCCGGCTGGCCGACGGCGCAGAGGTCGTCGTGTTGCGCCCGATCAGCGATCCGCCGTTCGCACAGGCGGCGCCGGCGGTCCGTGTATCGTGGGCTGCCGACAAGGCCACGGCGTTCGGCGGCTGAGCGGCAAAAGGATCCGCTTTCCGTCAGCCTCTGGAAGGGGCGGCGCTAGTGGTCCTGCCAGTTGAAAGCCAGCGGCGCCTCGCGAAAGGCGAAGCGGTCGAGATGGCGCGCGACGGCGCCCTTGAGCGCCTCGAGCTGGCCGCTCGAGCTCGCCACCAGGCGGCAGTCGAGCCCGTCGGCGTGCGCCTGCAGCGCCAGGGTCGCATCGCCCGGCCAGTCGGCGCCGCGCGCGTTGCGCGGAAAGGTCACCGTGCCTTCGCTTTCGCTGAAGGTGACGGCGAGGTTGTGGCTCCAGTGCTTGCAAAGCTGCTGGAGGTAGCGGCTGGCGTGCGCGGTCGGCACGCGGACGGTGCTGTCGACGGCCATCTTCACAGCCTTTCGATCTTCTGCGCCGCCTCGTCGAGGATCGCGGCTGCGGCGTGCAGCGTGTCGGCTTCGACGGCATCGCGATCGAGGCGATAGATCAGGGCCGCGCGCAGGTTCGCCATGGCGCGGCGGATCGGTCCGCCGTCGGTCCGCTGGCGCGCCGAGGCGAGCGCCGCCAGGCGCGCGAACAGCGCCTCGACCTCCTGCCGCTTCTCGGCCAGGTGCGCGGTGCCCTCGGCCGTCACGGCGAACTGCTTGCGCGCGCCCTCGGACGTGGCCTCTTCGATCTGCCCCATGTCCTGCAGCAGGGTCAGCAGCGGATAAACCATGCCGGGACTCGGCACGTAGAGGCCGCCGGTCAGCTCCTCGATCGCCCGGATGAGCTCGTAGCCATGCCGCGGCTGGTCGGCGATAAGCTTGAGCAGCACCAGGCGCAGCTCGCCCGAATCGAAGACCCGCCGCCGCCGGCCGCCGCGCGCATCGTCGGGATCGCCCCGGCCGCCGCGGCCATAGCCATGATGACCGCGATACCCGGCAGCATGCCGGTGCGATCCGTGGTCGTGGTAGTGATGAGAAGGTCTCATTAAATGCCTCTTGGTATGTTTAATCATACTCAAGATATATCTTGATCGAGCTTAAAAGCAATAGGACCTCCCGCAGATTCCCCATTTTCGCCTTATTTCACCCTCGGCGCATTTTGACGGGCAGTTTGCAGCGTTGGCGCTACCTTGACGCCGCCGGCCGGGATGGTTGCAAGGAGAGGGGAAGGCGCGCGATGGAGAAAAGGATGACAACAGAGGCAACGTCGGGCGATGCCTATGACTACATCGTCGTCGGCGCCGGTTCGGCCGGCGCGGTGGTCGCCCGCCGGCTGAGCGAGAGCGGCGCCCATCGCGTGCTGCTGCTTGAGGCGGGGACCGAGGGCTCGAACTTCTTCTGGTCGCGCGTGCCGGTTGGCGTCGCCAAGATGATCGACGATCCGGCCGTCAACTGGTGCTATTCGTCGGAGCCGGATGAGGGCTCGGGCGGACGGCGCATCGACGTTCCGCGCGGCCGGATGCTGGGCGGGTCGAGCTCGATCAACGGCATGGTCTATATCCGCGGCCAGGCGCAGGACTACGATCATTGGGCGCAGCTCGGCAATCGCGGCTGGAGCTACCAGGACGTGCTGCCGGTCTTCAAGCGCATGGAGCGCTACGACGGCGGCTCCGACAGCTTCCGCGGCCGCGACGGCCTGCTGCGCGTCACCGACACGCCGCGCCACAAGGTGCCGCTGCTGGAGAAGATGATCGCGGCGGCGGAACGCATCGGCCTGCCCTTCAATCCCGACCAGAACGGCGAGAGCCAGGAAGGCATCGGCATGTCGCAGGTGACGATCGCCAAGGGCCGCCGCCAGAGCACCGCCTACTGCTATCTCGACCCGGTCCGCGCGCGGCCGAACCTGGCGATCGAGCAGGGCGCGCTGGCCGAGGCGCTGATCCTGGAAGGCAGGCGCTGCGTCGGCGTGCGCTATTCCGTCGGCGGGGCGAAGCGGCAGGCGCGGGCGGTGCGCGAAGTGATCGTGTCGGGCGGCGCGATCAATTCGCCCAAGCTGCTCGAGCTCTCCGGCATCGGCCAGGCCGACCGCCTGCGCAGCGTCGGCATCGCACCGCTGCACGACCTGCCGGGCGTCGGCGAGAACCTGCGCGACCACTATTCGCCGCGCGTGAAGTTCGCGATCAGGGAGAAGAACCTCACCTTCAACGACAACGCCCGCGGCTGGCGGCTGGCGCGCGAGGCGGTCAGGTACGCGCTGTTCCGCGAGGGCTTCCTGGCCTCGACGTCGGTGCCGATCCGCCTCTACTTCCGCAGCCGGGTGGGACTAGAGACGCCGGACGCGACGGTGTCGATCGCGCCCTTCCTGTACGAGATGGTCGGCCGCGAGCGGCGCGTCTCCAAGCGGGCGGGCATCACCATGAACGTGAACGTGCTGCGCTCGGAAAGCACCGGCTCGATCCACATCAAGTCTGCGGACCCGGCCGAGCCGCCGGCGATCCGCTTCAATTTCCTGTCAGCCGCCCACGATCGCGCCGGCGTGCTGGCCGCCATCCGCAAGGGGCGGGAGCTGATGGCGACGTCGCCGCTCAAGGAGGTCACCGGCGAGGAGATCGCGCCGGGCGCGCATCTGCAGAAGGACGAGGAACTGCTCGACTGGGTGAGGAAGAACGCCGAGACCACCTATCACCCGGTCGGCACCTGCAAGATGGGCGGGGATACGATGGCGGTGGTCGATTCCGAGCTCAGGGTCCACGGCATCGCCAGCCTGCGCGTCGCCGACGCCTCGATCATGCCGACGCTCACCAGCGGCAACACTAATGCGCCCACCATCATGATCGGCGAGAAGTGCGCCGAGCTGGTGCTGGCCGCGGCCGCGATGCGCCAGGCGGCGTAGCGGCCCTCATGTTCCTCTCCCTCAGCGCCTTCACAGGCGCGACCAGCGGGAGAGGAGAAATCACGCCACCGCCGTCGGCTGGCTGCCGGCGGGCGCCGCGCCGCGATCGGCGCTCAGCACCACGCCCTCATAGCCCTTGGCGGCCACGGCGTTGATCGTGTTCACGTACTTGGGCGCGCCGCCGTTGTAGACCAGGTAGCGCACGGTGCCCTGCTCGTGGCCCGGCACGTTGGAATTGTAGCCGGTGAACCACGACTTGGCCTTCCGCATCAGCATCATGGCGTACATGTTGGTGACGTGGTCGGTCCAGCGCTTCTCGGCCCCTTCCGTCGCCTCGCATTTCGTGTAGCCGTGGGCCTGCATGTACTCGAGCAGGTCGGTGCACCAGTTGACGCCGGTCTCGATGCCGCGCGGATAGTTGGTCGAGGCCGAGCCGCTTTGCGGGCCGGCGGGCATCAGCATGTTGGGGAAGCCCGCGATCATCATGCCCAGGAAGGTCGAGATGGTGGTGCGCCATTTGTCGGCAAGCTTCTCACCACCCACGCCCTGGATGTCGATCCGGTCGAAGGCGCCGGTGATGGCGTCGAAGCCGGTGGCGTAGACGATGATGTCGAAGTCGTAGTCGCGCTCGCTGGTGCGCAGGCCCGTTTCGGTGACGCACTCCAGCGGCGTCTCGCTGAGGTCGACCAGGTGGACGTTGGGCCGGTTATAGGCCTCGAAGTAGCGCGTCTCGAGCGGCACCCGCTGCACGCCGAAGCCATGGTCGCGCGGGATCAGCTTCTCGGCGACCTTGGGATCCTTGACCCGCCGGCGGATGCGCTGGGCGATGTATTCCGAGAACTCCGCGTTGGCCTGCTCGTCGGTGAAGATCTCCTTGAAGTTGCGCAGCCAAATGCCGAAGCCGGGCTCGTCGTACAGCCTGTCCCACAGCGCCAGTCGCTCCTCGCGGCTGACTTCGAAGAAGCCGCGGCGGTCGGGCTCGTGCTCGAAGCCGCCCGGCGTACGCGCGCAGGTGGCGAAGATCTCGTCGTAGCGCCGGCGGATGTCGGCCATCTCGGCGTCGGAGATCGGCCCGTTGTTGAGCGGCGCGCTCCAGTTCGGCCGGCGCTGGAACACGGTGAGCTCGCCCACCTTGTCGGCGATCTCGCCGATCACCTGGATGCCGGTCGCGCCGGTGCCGATGACGGCGACCCGCTTTCCCGCCATCTCGACCGGCTCGTGCGGCCAATGGAAGGTGTGGAACGACCGGCCTTTGAAGCGCTCCATGCCCGCGAGGCGCGGCAGGGTCGGGATCGACAGCAGCCCCAGGGTCAGGATCAGGAACCGGCAGGTGAGCTCGCGCCCGTCGCCGCTGCGCCCATCGTCGATGCGCAAATGCCACAGGTTCTGCGCCTCGTCGTAGTGCGCCGCCTCGACCCGGCAATTGAACTGCATGTACCGGCGCAGGCCG
>JABCYT010000216.1 GCA_013290035.1 Alphaproteobacteria bacterium | reverse complement strand
GTCGGCTGCGGGCGGCGATTTGCTCCGGCGCATTCACCCGATCGTGAGCGGAAGCGAGCGATGGCTCGTGATCAAGTAGCGAGGACCCTGTGCGGAGGCTTTGCCGATGCCCGAGCCATCCACTCCCGAGAGGCCAGTCCGTCCTGAGCACAGAGCGGGACCGCCGAAGGTTCTCGTCGTGCTCGGCCATCCCCGCCGCGGCAGCCTCTGCGAGGCCTTGGCGGATGCCTATGCGGCGGGAGCGCGGAACGCTGGCGCCGAGGTGCGCCGCCACTCTCTCACGGATCTCGATTTTGAGCCGAATGTCCTGGTGCCTTCGCCGCGCGACCAGCCGCTGGAGCCTCGCATCTCCGATGCCGTGGCCCTTGTCGCCTGGGCCGAGCATCTCGTCTTCGTGTTTCCCACCTGGTGGGGCACGATGCCCGCCTGCCTGAAAGGCTTTCTCGATCGTGTCCTCATGCCGGGCTTCGCCTTCGCCGATCGCGAAGACGGCGAGGGCTGGGACAAGCTTCTTGTCGGCAAATCAGCGCATCTTTTGACGACGATGGATACGCCACCCTGGGTCTATCGCTGGATCTATCGCGCGCCGGGCCTGAACGCGCTCAGCCGCGCGACACTGGGCTTCTGTGGCGTCGAGCCGGTGCGCAGCACCATCTTCGGCCCGGTCAAGACCGCGAGCGCCGAACGTCGCGCACAATGGATCGAGGAGGCGCGGAACGAAGGCCTGGCGTTGCGCCATGGCGCCTTGACGACCGTGCAGCGTACGCGCCGCCGCCTTGCCGCCTGGCTGGCGAGCTTCCGCCTGCAGTTCCACCCGATGGCGTGGGCTGCTTATGCGATCGGCGCGGCGGGCGCCTGGCGCGCAACCGGCCATTTTTCTCCGACCGCCTTCTGGCTGGGTCTTGCCTGCCTGTTCGCCCTGGAGCTGGCGACTGTCTTTACCAATGACGAGTTCGATTTCGAGAGCGACCTGCGCAACCGCCACCATGGTCCCTTCAGCGGCGGCTCGCGTGTTCTGGTCGACGGCAGCATAAGTTTCGCCAGCATGCAGGTTGCCGTCGTGCTGGCGGTCGGCGCTTTCCTGGCGATCGGTCTCGCCCTCGCCACGGTGATACCGCCGTTCCCCGGCCTGCTCATTCTCGCCGCACTCGGCGTGCTGGCGCTCGGCTACACCGTGCCGCCGTTGAAGCTCTGCTGGCGCGGCCTCGGCGAGATCGATGTCGGCCTCACCCACAGCCTGGGGGTCATTCTGTGCGGCTACGCCTTCCAAGGCGGCATCTGGACGGATGCCTGGCCGTGGCTTGTCGCGGTGCCGCTTTTCTTTGCCATCCTGCCGGCCATCACGCTGTCGGGGATTCCCGACCATGCGGCGGATCGCGCCGTCGGCAAGGGCACACTCGCCGTCCGGCTCGGTCCCCGTGCCGCCGTCAGGATCGCCCAGGCCGCGACCGTCGTGGCGGCGGCGACGGCGCTGGCACTGCTCCCGCGCCTGATCGGCGGCGACATCGTGGCGTCGATCGTGCTTCTCATCGTGCCCTATGCGATCCTGCAGGTCTTCGTGCTGGAGCGTCATCTGGGACGACGGTGCGAGCCCGGCCGTATCGATGGCCTCATGGCCATGGCGCTCACCTACATCCTCTGGTTCGTCGCCATCCCGCTCTGGGGCCTGGTGTGATCGGCGCCGGACGCGCCAGTCCGTCCGATCCTTCCGCAACGGCAGCCTTGCCGGTGCTGACCGCCCGGGGCCTGGTCAAGACCTATGATTCCGGCGCCGGTTCCGTCCACGCCCTGCGCGGCGTCGATTTCGACCTGGCACGCGGCGACTTCGTCGTCCTGCTCGGTCCGTCTGGCAGCGGCAAGTCCACGCTCCTCAATCTTTTGGGCGGACTCGATCGTGCGACCGGCGGCCGGCTCCTGTTCGGCGAGACCGATCTTGCGGCGCTCGACGAGCGGGCGCTGACGCTCTATCGGCGCCGTCACGTCGGCTTCGTCTTTCAATCCTACAACCTCATCCCCAGCCTGACGGCCAGCGAGAACGTGGCGCTGGGCGCCAGCGGCACCGGGCGGGCGCTGGTCCCGGAGCAGGCGCTTGCTCTCCTGGATATCGTCGATCTGAGCGACCGCTTTCCGGCGCAGCTTTCCGGCGGCGAGCAGCAGCGCGTCGCCGTCGCACGCGCCATCGTGAAACAGCCGGGCCTGCTTTTGTGTGATGAGCCCACGGGGGCGCTCGACTGCAAAACGGGTGTGCGTGTGCTCGAGGCACTCGAGCGCGTGAACCGCGAGTTCGCCACCCCGACCGTCCTGGTGACCCACAACGCGGTCATTGGCGGCATGGCCGACCGCGTTGCCCACCTCGCTGACGGCGTGATCGTGCGACTGGAAAGCAATGCGGCGCGGGCGCCGCCGCAGGACCTGTCATGGTAGCAGGCCCCGGATACATCCTCGATCGCAAGCTGGCGCGCGATCTTTGGGCGTTCCGGGGGCAGGCGTTGAGCATCGTCCTGGTCCTCGCCTGCGCCGCCGCCGCCGTCGCCATGTCGTTCAGCGCCCGCCAATCGCTCGATGCCACGCGCGAGGATTACTACCGCCAAAACGGATTTGCCGATCTGTTCGTCTCGGTTCCGTCCGCGCCCCTGTCGCTCGCCGAGACCATCCGCCGGATCCCCGGCGTGGCGGCCGCTGCGGCCCGGATCGTCGGCCATGGTGCGATTTCGATCGATGGCTTCGACGAGCCGATCAGCGCTCGGCTGATATCGCTGCCGGACGCGGACGATCAGTCGGTCAATTCCCTCGCGCTGCGACAGGGGCGGCAACCGGCGCCCGGTCATACCGGGGAGGTCGTGGTCAACGAGAGCTTTGCCGCGGCGCAGGGTCTTGCTCCCGGCAGCCAGCTGACCCTGACGCTCGGCGGACATAGAAGCGTCCTCACGATTGCCGGCATCGCGCTTTCGCCCGAGTACATTTATGCCCTCGGGCCGGGACAGATCGTTCCCGACGACCATCGCTTCGCCATTGTCTGGATGGTGCGTTCGACGCTGGCGGCGGACCTCGGCATGACAGACCGGTTCAACGATCTTGCCGTCCGGCTCGATCCAGGTGCGTCGGTGGCTGCCGTGACCGAAGCGTTGGAGCGGCTGCTGGCCTCATACGGTGGCGCCGATATCCATGATCGCGCCCGGCAATACTCGCATGCCTTCGTCTCGAGCCAGTTGAAGGAATTGGCGGCCATCGGCGTCCTTGTTCCCGCCATCTTCATCGGCGTCGCCATCCTGCTGCTGCACGCATCAATGCTGCGGATCGTCGAGTTGCAAAGGGCGCAAATCGGCATCGTCAAGGCGCTGGGCGTGGCTGGCAACGCGATCGGCTGGCACTACGTGAAGTTCGCCCTCGTACTTGCCGGCGCCGCAACGCTGCTCGGGCTTCCCGTCGGCATCGGGCTCGGCTACGGCGTGACCAGGATCTATGCAGAGTTCTTCCACTTTCCGTTCCTCCGCTATCGGCCCGACCTGCTGGCCGCAGCTGGCGGCGTCGCGGCGCTGGGGGCTGCCGCCGCTTTGTCGGCGGTGCATCCCGTGCAGCGCGCCCTGGCGCTTCGGCCGGCTGTCGCCATGCTTCCGGCAGCGCCGTTCACCTACCGGAGGGTCGCCGGCGAACACCTGGCAAGCCACCTCGCGGCACCGCTCGCCATGGTCCTTCGCCAACTCGGCCGGCGTCCATTGCGGCCCCTGCTCACGATGGTGACCATCGCCTTTGCCGTGGGATTGCAGATCGCCACCCTGTTCAGCTTCGACGCGCTCGATGAGATGGTCGATGTGTTCTACGCCCGGGCGCAACGCCAGGACGCGACGATCGTCTTTATCGCCCCGCTGCCCGCCACGGTGCTCGCCGATCTCGCCCAATGGCCGGGCGTGCGCGCCGTCGAAGGCATCCGCGACCTGCCCGTACGCCTCAGCGTTGGCGCCCGGTCTCGGCAAGTCGTGCTGAGCGGCTTGCCGGCGGACGGCACGCTGCTTCGTCTGCTCGATCTCGCCCTTGTGCCGATTGCCGTGCCCACCGATGGCGTCGCACTGTCGCGCACGCTGGCCGAGATCCTGCAGGCCCATGTCGGCGATCGCGTGACGGTCGAGGCTGGTCCCGGCCGCTCCTTCGAGCTGCCGGTCGCGGCGCTCGTCGAGCAATATATCGGCATGGGCGCCTACCTGGAGCTTGCCGTCCTCGACCGCCTGCTGGGCGAGGGACCGGTCATCACCGGCGCCGAGCTGAAGCTTACCGATGGCGACAGGTCGGGCCTCTATCGCGCGCTCAGGGGCTCGCCCATCGTCGCGGGTTTCGTGCCCCGCGCGGCGACGGTGACGGCATTTCGCGACACCATGGCGCGGACGCTGACCATCATTCTTTCGTTCTTCGTGGCTTTCGCCGGCATCACCGCCTTTGCGATCGTCGATGCGACCGTCCGCATCGCATTGTCGGAGCGGGTCCGCGAGCTCGCTATCATGCGCGCCCTGGGCTTCGGCAAAGCGACAGTCGTATTCATGCTTGCCGGCGAGTTGGGCGTGGCCGTCGTGGCGGCATTGCCCTTGGGCGCCGCCGTCGGCCTCGGTCTTGGCCACTTGATCGTGTCGAACCTCGACAACGACCTGTTCCATGTGCCGCTCGTCGTCGGCTGGCGCAGCTATGCCATTGCCGGCGGTACGGTGCTGGCGGCGGCGGCGATCTCGTTCACGCTGGCCGCCCGCCGGCTGCGCGATGCCGACATTCCGGCGGTCCTGAGGGCAGGCGCGGCGTAGCGCATCGCGCGCCGGCTGCGGATCCTACGCCGGTTGCGCCACCGCGCGCTGGCGTGACGGGAACGGCGGGAAGGCGAGCGCGATCGCCACGGCGCCGAGGCCGATGCCGAACGAGCCGATATAGAGCCAGCCGTAGTTGCCGGTGCTGTCGAAGATCCAGCCGCCGACGGCCGGGCCCAGCGCCATGCCGAGGCTCGAGAACACGGCGCCCGCGCCGAACACCGTGCCCATGATGCGCATCGGGAAATACTCGCGCGCGATCACGGCATAGAGCGGCATCACGCCGCCATAGATCAGCCCGAAAAAGGCGGCGACGGCGTAGAACTCGCCCAACTGGCGCACAAAGAAGTAGGCGCCGGCCCCCAGCGCCTGGGCGAACAGCCCGATGACCAGCACGCGCTTGGCGCCGAGGCGGTCGCCGGCCAGGCCGAACAGGATGCGGCCGCCCAGGCCCGCCAGGCCTTCGACGCTGTAGATCGTGACCGCGGCCAGGGGCGCGAGGCCGCAGGCGATGGCATAGCTCACCGTGTGGAAGATTGGCCCGGAGTGCGTGGCGCAGCAGCAAAAGTAGGTCGCCGCCAGCACGATGAATTGCGGCGAGCGCAAGGCTTGTCCGGCAGTCATGCCGGGATCGGCGGCGCCCGGCATGGGCCCCACCGCGCCATCGCCGGCCGGCACCGCCGGCGCCCGGCGCACCAGTAACGAGGTCGGCACCAGGACCACCCAGGCCAGGATGGCGATCACGAACTGGGCGGTGCGCCAGTCATAGGTCGTGATCAGCCAGCCCGCGAAAGGCGAGACCGTCATCGGCGCCATGCCCATGCCGGCCGAGACGAGCGAGACGGCGAGGCTGCGGTTCTTCTCGAACCAGCCGGTCACCGTGGCCATGGTCGGCGCGAAGACGGCGCCGGCGGCGCCGCCGACCATGATGCCGTAGATGAGCTGGAATTCGATCAGGCTGGTGGCGCGGCTCGCCAGCGTCAATCCGAGCCCCAGCAGGAGCCCGCCGGCGAGCACGACGACGCGCGGCCCGAAGCGGTCGGTGAGCGCGCCCCAGCCGAAGGAGGCGAAACCCATGGTTACGAACACGATCGTCATGGCGCTCGATATGCCGGTGCGCGACCAGCCCGTTGCCTCCGACACCGGTGCCAGGAACACCGCCAGCGAAAACACCGAGCCGATGGCGACGCATCCCATCAACGCACCGGCCGCGACCACGACCCAACCGTAATAGAGTTTCATCGGGACTCCTCATAGGGCTGCGGCAATACTTAACCGATAGGTTTAGTGATTGCAATATGGGCTTTCACCTGTTCTAGACGATTGGCACAGCCGAAAGGATTCCGGCCATGGGCATTTTTCCGTCATCCCGGCCGGAACCCGATGGGCGAAATGGCAGCGCCCCCTTGAGCGGCGGGCGATCATCAGGCATCGACATCGGGCGCATTTCCCCGGGAGATCGGCATGGCTGATGGCAAGGGA
>JABCYT010000215.1 GCA_013290035.1 Alphaproteobacteria bacterium | reverse complement strand
GCGCCGCGGCTGCGGTACGGTGGGCGATCTCGGCCTCTGGGACGACGCCTTCGTGCCCGGCCTCAAGCGCTGCGTCGACTTCATCCGCCTGCACAATTCGGTGCCCGGCATCCAGCTCGGCCATTCCGGTCGCAAGGCGCGGCGCTTCCGGCCGTGGGAGGGCGGCGCGCCGCTGACACCCTCGCCCGAGGTCGACGACTGGGAGCAATGGGAGCTGGTCTCCTCGAGCGGCATCAATGCGCCGGCGACGGATCCCGCGCCGCGCGCTCTGACCCGTGCCGAGATCCCCGAAGTGGTCGAGCGCTGGGGCCAGGCGGCGCGGCGCGCCGACGCGGCGGGCTTCGACGTGCTCGATATCCATGCCGCGCACGGCTACCTGATCCACCAGTTCCTCTCGCCCTTCTCCAACGTGCGCAACGACGAGTATGGCGGCAGCGAGCTCAATCGCATGCGCTTCTGCATCGAGGTGGTGGAAAGCGTGCGCGCCCACTGGCCGGCTGAAAAGCCGTTGTTCGTGCGCTTCTCGGTCGAGGACGATTCGGGCTGGGGGCCGGACCAGAGCGTGGCGCTGGCCAGGATCCTGAAGCCCAAGGGCGTCGACGTGATCGACTGCAGCTCGGGCGGCATGCGCGGCTCGCCGGTGGTGAGCGCGGGGCCCGTGACCTACGGCTACCAGGTGCCCTACGCCGAGCGCCTGCGCAAGGACGCCGACATCATGAGCATGGCGGTCGGGCTGATCGTCCATGCGGATCAAGCGGAGCAGATCCTGCAGGAAGGCCGCGCCGATCTGATCGCGCTGGCGCGGGAGTTGCTTTACAATCCCAACTGGCCGATGGACGCCGCCCAGAAACTGGGCGTCGACCAGCAGTTCGGTTCGGTGCCGCCGCCGCAGGCCTATTGGCTCGCCAAGCGCGCGCAATCGGTGAAGAGCGTGGTGCCGTCGACCTTCATGAAGGGCATGCGGGCCGGCTAACGAAAGGGAAGTTACGATGGACACGGTTGTTCGACAGGATCGCGTCAACATGACTGAGGCCGAGTGGCAGGCGCGCTGCGACCTGGCCGCGCTCTACCGCATTACCGACGTTTATGGCTGGACCGATACGATCAACACCCACATGTCGGCGCGGATTCCCGGCGAGCCCACCGCTTTCCTGATCAACAATTACGGCGACCTGTTCCACGAGATCACCGCCTCGAGCCTGGTGAAGTTGGACCTCGACGGCACCGTCTACAGCAAGGACGGCAGCTTCAATGCTGCAGGCTTCACCATCCATAGCGGGGTCTACAAGGCGCGGCCCGACGTCAACTGCGTGATGCACACCCACACGCGGGCCGGCACCGGCATCTCGGTGCTGAAAAAGGGCCTGAGGCCGATCAGCCAGGATGCGCTCGCCGTGCTCGACGAGGTCGTCTATCACGAATACGGCATGCCGACATCGCAGGAGGAATGCGATGCGCTGGGCATAAGCTGCCAGCAGGGAAGCTGCGTCGTGCTGCGCAACCACGGGCTGCTGTCGGTCGGCGCCACGATTCCGGCGGCGCTGCGACGCCTCTACATGATGGAACGCGCCTGCGAGGTCGAGATCATCGCCCGAGGGCTGGACGAGGAGCCGGCGCCGATCGAGGACGACGTCGTCCAGGGCTACGCCGCCCGCGCCAAGGCGCAACGCGCCTCGCCCGAGTTCGGCATGACCGACTGGAAAGCCGCCCTTCGCCTGATCGAAGGCAAGGGCAGCGACTGGCGGCAATAGCCGCGATCAGGAACTGCGGACCGCCGGCGCGCGATGGTGTAGCGCGATCCAGAACGCGATCTGGCCGATCACGCCCGCGCTGACCAGAATGACGGCCGCCGCGAGGGCAGGGTCGCTGCCCGTGCCCACGAGCGCGGTGCAGATCGCGCCCACGCCCATCTGCGAGAATCCGTAGAGGCCGGAGGCCGAGCCGATGACCTCCGGATTGACGCTGATCGCCTGGGTGAGCGCCGCCGGGGAGGCGACGCCCGCGCCGATGCCGAAAACGAACATCGGCGCGATCGCCAGCAGCACCGAGAGGTGTCCCGAGAGCACCGCGCCCAGGAAGGCGAAAGACGCCAGCACGCTCAGGATATTGGCCCAGACGGCCAGGCGGTCGATCGGCAGCCGCGGGATGAGGCGGGTGGCGGCCACGCTGCCGATCCAGACGCCGGCGAGCACGATGGCGGGGTAGATGCCGACCTCGTAAGTGGGGCGATGCAACTGATGGGCGAAGATGAAGGGCGAGGCGCCGATGAAGGCATACATCGACGTCGTCGCGCAGCCGCCGCCGATCGCATAGCCCAGAAAGGCAGGCGACACCAGAAGGCGGCCGTAGTTGCGCGCCAGCGCGGACATGTTCGCTGTCGAAGCGGGGTCTTTGCTTTCGGGCAGGAGCCGCCAGCTGAACAACAGGTTGGCGATGCCGAGCAGGGCCAGGGCGAAGAAGATCGAGCGCCATCCCAGGCTCGAGGCCAGCGCGCCGCCGACGATGGGCGCGGCACCCGGTCCGATGGCGACCATCAGGTTCATCATCGCCAGTCGGCGCGCCGCTTCCTGCGGGAGGGACGTATCGCGCACGATGGCGCGGCCGATCACCAGGCCGGCGCAGCCGCCAAGCGCCTGCAGGAGCCGGGCCGCGATCAGGCTGTTGACGTCGGGCGCGAACGCCGCGGCGAGGCCGGCGCTCGCATAGAGCACGAGACCCGCCATCAGCACCGGCCGACGCCCGAAGCGGTCGGAGAGCGGCCCGTAGGCGAGCTGGCCGACCGCGAGACCGAGGATGTAGACGCTGACGGTGAGCTGCATGCCGCCGACGCTGGCGCCCAGGTCGCGTGCCGCCTCGGGCAGGGCCGGCACGAAGATGTGCATGGCCAGCGTGCCGCTGAAGGTGATCAGCGTGAGCAGCCAGAGGGGAGCGGTCACGCCTGAACCTCGGTCGTTGTATCGAGCGCGCGGCAGACATGTTGCAAAACCCGGACCGTCGTCTCGATGTCCTTGTCGGACAGGCCGGCCAGCGCATCGCTCCTGATCCGGCGCGCCACCGTCTCGACCTTGTCGGCGATGGCGCGGCCGCGCGGCGTCAGCAGGATGATCTTGGCCCGGCGGTCGGTCTCGCCTTCCTTGCGCCGGATCAGGCCGGCCGCCTCGAGATTGTCGAGCAGGCGCACGACCGAGGAGCCATCGAGCGACATCGACGCCGCCAGATCCTTCTGCCGGGGCGATTGGGGCGCGCGGGCGATGTGGACCAGCGGCAGCCAGGTGGCCTCCGTCAGGTCGAACGGTTCGAGGCGAAGATCGGCGGCGCGCCGCCATTGGCGGGCGGCGCGCGAGAGCAGGGAGCCGAAGGAGGCGCGGTCGGAGGCTTTGCGGGAGGGCATCCGCAATAATCGATGATCTACCAATAGATGACAAGTCATCTAATTGGAGAAGGCAACCCGCCCCGGGGCAGCCTCTCCGCCGCTGCGCGGCGGAGAGGACCTTATGAGGCGTGAGGCGAGAAGCGACTCGAGCCGCCAGGACGCGCTAGCGTCCCTTCCACTCCGGCAGGCCCTGCTTGTTCACGAAGGCGTCGATGCCGAGCTTGGCGTCCTCGCGCTTGACGGCGCCGGCCATATAGGCCGTCGCATAGGCGTAGGCCTGCTCGAGGTCCATCGCCATGTGCTTGTGGAACAGCTCCTTGCCCTGGGCCAGCACCAGCGGCGACTTGGAGGCGATGGTGCTGGCAAGCTCCATGGTCGCCTTGTCGAGCTCCGCCGCCGGCACGACGCGGCTTAGCAGTCCGTCGCGCAGCGCGGTCTCGGCGGTGATGGGTTCGCCCGTGAACAGCATGTCGAGCGCGCGCTTGGAGCCGACGTTGCGGCCAAGCGGCACCGAGGGCGTGCCGCAGAACAGGCCGATATTGACGCCCGGCGTCGCGAACTTGGCGTCGGCGGAGGCGACGGCGAGATCGCAGGCGGCGACGAGCTGGCAACCGGCCGCCGTGGCAATGGCCTGGACCTTGGCGATCACCGGCTGCGGCAGACGGCGGATCGCCATCATCATGGCCGAGCATCGCGTTATGAGGTCGAAGTGGAAGCCGTAGTCGTCGGTCGAGCGCACCTCGCGCAGATCATGGCCGGACGAGAAGGCGCGGCCCTTGGCCTCGATCACGATGCAGCGGATCTCCTTGTCCTTCGCCAGCCTGTCGAATTCCGCCTGCAGCGCGTCTATAAGCTCGCCGGAGAGCGCGTTAAGCGCGTGCGGCCGGTTGAGCGTCAGGATGGCGACCCGGCCTTCGTCGCGGCGCAGCAGGACCGGTTCGTTGGGAGCGGTGGACATGACCCTATTGTACCGGCTCGAGGGGAGGGCGTCATGCCGGCGATGACGCCCGCCGAGCTCATGAAGTTCCTCGACGAGCATTTCCCGCAGGCGGGTCATCGGGGACTCACCATCGAGCACCTCGACGACACGACCATTCGCGTGCGTTTCTCCGCACATGCGCGGCATCTCAGGCCGGGTGGCACGATCTCCGGTCCGACGTTGATGTGGCTGGTGGATTTGAGCTTCTACCTCCTGCTCATGGGCCGGCTCGGGCCGGTGGCGCAGGCCGTCACCACCAACCTCAACATCAATTTCATGCGCAAGCCCGAGCCGGCCGACCTTCTGGGCGAAGGCAGGCTGATGAAGCTCGGCCGGGCGCTCGCCGTGGGCGACTTCACGATCTGGAGCGAGGGCAGGACGGAACCAGTGGCGCATGCCACGCTGACCTACTCGATTCCACCGCGCTCAAAGCGCGAGGTAAAATGATACCGCTATCATAAATCATTGATTCAGAATAATTATTTCCCCCGATTTGACAATCATGGGCGGGCTCTCCATAAGCGCCCGCTCACGGAAGAAAGAGCCATGAAAACCTTCTCTCTCAAGACTGCCGACGTGCAGAAGAAGTGGCTGCTGATCGACGCCGATGGGCTGGTGCTGGGCCGGCTTGCCTCGATCATCGCCATGCGGCTGCGCGGCAAGCACAAGCCGACCTTCACCCCGCACATCGATTGCGGCGACAACGTCGTCGTCATCAACGCCGAGAAGGTGCGCCTGACCGGCCGCAAGGCCGAACGGGAAGTCTTCTACTGGCACACCGGCCACCCCGGCGGCATCAAGGGCGAGACCCTGGGCAAGCGGCTGGAAGGCCGCTTCCCGGAGCGGGTCATCGTCAAGGCCGTCGAGCGCATGATCACCCGCGGTCCGCTGGGGCGCGCGCAGATGAAGAACCTGCGCGTCTACAAGGGCCCCAAGCACGAGCACGAGGCGCAGCAGCCCGAGAAGCTCGACGTCGCCGCCATGAACCCCAAGAATTCGAGGATCGGCTGATATGGCAACCGAACTTTCGTCCTTTGCCGAACTGAAGAAGGCCGCTCCGGCCGCGCCCGGCACGCAGATCGCCGCCGCCCATCGCGAGAAGGAAATCGACGCCCAGGGCCGCGCCTATGCCACGGGCCGGCGCAAGAACGCCGTCGCCCGCGTCTGGGTGAAGCCCGGCACCGGCAAGATCACCATCAACGGCCGCGACCAGAAGGTCTACTTCGCACGGCCCACGCAGCAGATGGTCATCCAGCAGCCGTTCGACGTCACGCAGCGCCGCGAGCAGTTCGACGTGATCGCCACCGTCTCGGGCGGCGGGCTGTCGGGCCAGGCCGGCGCGGTGCGCCACGGCATCTCCCAGGCGCTCGCCAAGTACGAGCCGGATCTGCGCAGCGCTATGAAGCAGAGCGGCTTCCTGACGCGCGACAGCCGCGTCGTCGAGCGCAAGAAATATGGTCGCGCCGGGGCGCGCCGCCGCTTCCAGTTCTCCAAGCGCTAAGGACTCTCTTCCTCCCCTCTTCATGGGGAGGCAAGAAAGCGAAGGGCGCCGAAAGGCGCCCTTCTTTTTTGCATCATTGGGAACTGTGCCGCAGCTCGCCATGGGGTTTGAGGGGAGCCGGCGTCTGCGCGAGCCCCGTGGGCGCAGGCGGTACATCAAAATTCTTTTGCTTCAGGAGTGCTTCCATGGCCGCCACGCCCTCCGCATAGTTGCCTTTCTGGCAATCGATACCTGCGCCGATTCGAATGTGATTCCGGGCGCCATCGGAATTCTCGCCACGGCTTACGCCATAGTAATCGAAGTATGAGATGAGCTGATCACAACGTGCCTTGAGATCGGGCGACGTTGAAGCCGAGGCAGAGTTCTGGGCAGAGGCGGGGTTCACCATGCCCGCAGCCAGGACAACGGCAAGCACAATGGTTGAACGAG
>JABCYT010000214.1 GCA_013290035.1 Alphaproteobacteria bacterium | reverse complement strand
ACAGCTCTGGCTGCGGCGCATCAACACCACGCGCTATCCCGACCTGGTCGGCGAGGCCTTCGAGCTCCTGCATCACGAAGGCGGGCAGGTGTTCAACCTGTCGATCCATCCCTGGCTGATGGGCATGCCGCATCGCATAAAGTATCTCGACGAGGCGCTGCGCCGCATCGAGCGCTTCGGCAATGTCTGGCAGGCAACGCCGGGTGAGATCGCCCAGCACTACATCGACACGATGATGGGCTGATTCTTCCGGACCGCGGGCGTCCCGCCCGCTCATGATCATGCGCGGGCGGGACGCCCGCGGTCCAAATGAGCATGAGAGCCGAATCGATCGACGCCCTAGCGCGGCGTGCACAACGGCAGGTCGGCCATCACGCGGTAGACCGGCGCCTCGCTCTCGCCGTCGTCCATCGGCACGATCCCGACCCCGAGGTAGCTGCCGGGCGAGTCGGGCTCCAGCGCCGCGGCCACGATCCCCGCCGCCGGCTGGTTCATCGGCACGAACAACGCGCCCGCCGGCACGTCGATGGTCGCGGGACGGAGGGTGACGCGCACCGACTGGTCGGGATTGATCGATTCGCGGCTGCGGCGGGAAGCGGCGCCCAGCCGCTCTACGTCGTACGCCTCGACCGCGACCTTGCGCGCAGCCGTCACCTCGCACACGCGTACTTCGTTCAACGCCAGGCGTTCAGCGACCGCCTGGCCTTCCCTGAGCACGAGATAGCCGTGCGGGCGTTCGCGGTGCTCGATCGCCGTGAGCGTGCGGCTGTCGGCCAGGGTCACCGGGGTGGGCTTGGCCGCGCCGCTTTGCGGATCCATCAGCGGCATCTCGAGCGGCCGGCGCGCAACCTTGTGTGAAACGACCAGCGGGCTGCGATCGGCCGCGGCGTCGCGGCGGGCGGCGGCGATGGCGGCGCGCAGATTTGCGCCTTCGCCCGCCGACGCTTCGAGCAGGGACTTCGCCAGGAGATAGTGCGTGGAGACGCGGCGCTGGTAGCTCTGCAGGCCGATGCCGACGCCGCGGGTCTCGATCAGGTAGGAGACGCTGCCGCGCAAGCCGAAGGTATTGCGCGCGATACCCGGCGCATTGCCGCCCAACGACACCAGGCGATCGTCCATGTCGGTGCCGGTGGTGACATAGTCGTGGCTCGACAGACCGTGGCGGTCCATCGCCGCCTCGAGCGCGGGACGGTAAAGGCGGTGAGCGATCTCGGTGAGGCTTCGCGGCACGCCGGGATGGGTGGCCTCGAGGATCATGACGTCGACCGCCTGCATGGCGCCGAATTTCTCGACCCAGCGCCAGGCGACGCTGAACTCGTGATGGTCGATCACGACGTCCGGCGGCAGGAGCCGCATCGCCGCGTGCAGCGCCCGGGTTTCGGGCTGGCTCAGCAGCAGGTGATCGCGGTTGGGATCGAAGCCGCTGGCCAGCACGCGCCGGTCGGCAGCCGCGCCGTCCGGGTTGCCGCGCGGCACGATGACGACGCTGAGCCGGGCGAGCAGCGGCTCCAACTCGCCCGACGACAGCGCGGCGGCCACCGCCAGCATCGCCTCGCCGCCGGCCGGCTCGTTGCCGTGCTGCTGGCCGATCAGCCAGATCACCGGTCGGTCGAGGCGCGCTATGGCAGCCGGATCGTCGAGCCCTTCCTGGGTGAAGTAGAGCAGCGGCAGGTCGCGGCCCTGCTGCGAATGGCCGAGGCTGGCCAACCGCAGATGACGCGAATTCCGCGCGAGCCCGGTCACGAATGTCGCCAGTTCGTCCTGGCTGGTCAGCGACGGCGTCGCGGCAACAAAAGCCGGGCTCTGCAGGGAGACCTCCTTCAAGGCCGGATAGTGAGCCAGAACCGCATCGGTTTGGCGATAGTCGGACGGCGCACGCTGCGCGGCCGCAGGTGCCGCGAGAAGGAGGGCGAGCAGCAGCGCCGCAGTGAGGGCACGCACCACGGTCCGGAGCGGCGCAAAAGTTATCTCGGGCACCGACTCGTCACGGCGCAAACCTGACCTCGCCATCCTTCATGCCCAGCCCCTCGACCTGACCTTTCGACAGCCGGCTGACGGCATCCCCCGTGCCCGGGACACCGGCCACCTTGAGAACGCGCGCGACGGCCTCTTTCGGATCGGCTATGGCTGCGTGATAGAGCGTCTTGTCGCCGCCCGGTTGCGTCACCGCAACCAGCCAGCCGTCCGAAGGATGAGTATTGGTCATCCCGGCAGTGTGCCACGGTCGCGTCCGGGCTCAAACGGCTTCGCCCGCCACCCAGCCCGACGACCACGCCCACTGGAAATTGTAGCCGCCCAGCCAGCCGGTGACGTCGACCGCCTCGCCGATCGCGTAGAGGCCCGGCACCTTCCTGGCTTGCATGGTGCGCGAGGACAGCCCTTCCGTGTCGATGCCGCCCGCCGTGACCTCGGCCTTGGCGTAGCCTTCGGTGCCGCTGGGCACGATCTTCCAGGCCTTGAGCCGCGCCGCGAGCGTCTCGAGATCGCGGTCGCGCAGATTGGCCATGGTGCCGTCAGAGGCGAGGCTTTGCGCCAGCCGCTGCGGCAGCCGTTCGGCCAGCACCGTGCGCAGCCCGGCCTTGGGCCGCGTGCGCTTGCGCTCCTTGAGGAGCCGGGCCGCATCGGTATCGGGCAGCAGGTCGACCGAGATTTCCTGGCCCTCGCGCCAATAGGACGAGATCTGTAGAATGGCCGGGCCCGACAGGCCGCGATGGGTGAAGAGCATGGCCTCGCGGAAGCCGATACGGCCGAGATGGGCCACGACCTCCAGCGACACGCCGCTCAACTCGGGAACCTCGAGCGTGAGCGGCACCAAAGCGGGCCGGGTGTCGGTCAGCGCGAGCCCGAAACGGCGGGCGACGTCATGGGCAAAGCCTGTCGCGCCCATCTTGGGAATCGACAGCCCGCCCGTCGCCAGCACCAGCGAAGCCGCGGTGAAGGCGCCATGGTCGGTGTTCACCGTGAAACAGTCGGCCTTCTCGATGCCGGCGATGCGATGCGCCAACCGCACGTCGACGCCGGCCGCCTCGCATTCGGCCAGCAGCATGGCCACGATCTGCCGCGCCGAGCCGTCGCAGAAAAGTTGGCCCAGGGTCTTCTCGTGCCAGGCGATGCGGTGCCTGTCGACCAGGGCGATGAAATCGTGCTGGGTGTAGCGCGCCAGCGCCGACTTGCAGAAATGCGGGTTGCCCGACAGGAACGCCTCGGGCCGGCTCAGGAGGTTGGTGAAATTGCAGCGTCCGCCGCCCGAGATCAGGATCTTCTTGCCGACCTTGTCGGCGTGATCCAGCAGCAGCACCCGCCGGCCGCGCTGGCCGGCGCGGATGGCGCACATCAGGCCGGCAGCGCCGGCGCCCGCGACGATGACGTCGAAGTCCCGCCGGTTCCCTGTTTCCATTCGCTCTTCTAGGGCTTGGGCGGGCGAAAATCCTGATCCGGAAAGGCCGACGCATCCGGCAGCTTGATCGCGATCACGCCGACATTGGCGCTCTTGTGGCAGGCGTTGCAGGCGTCGGTGAGCTGGCGATAGGCCGCGTCGAAGCGCGGGCCATCACTTGCCTTGGCCGCTGCCTCGAGATCGTCGAGCGGCTGCTTCACGGTCGCGGCGATGAGCTGGGGGATATCGAACTCCCGCCATTTCGGCACTTGCTTGGCGACGCGCTCGAACGCTTCCTCGAGTTCGTGTCCTTCATAAGTAGCATAGGGCCAGTTCTTCTCCTGGCCGGCCAGTCCCAGCTTCAGGTGACGCGGCTGCACCGTCATCGTCATCAGGTCGCCGAGGCCCGGCTGGTAGGGCGCCGGGCTCTGGGCGGCGGCTGCGGCCGGAAAGGCCAGAACAAGCGCGAGGAGCGAACGCCTGAGAGTCATTGTCGTCTCCTTTTTCAGCGCCGGTGGTTTCTCACGTCAGGAACTCACCGCCGTTCACGTGGATGGTCTGGCCGGTGATGAAGGTGCCTTCCGGCCCGACCAGCAGGCGCACCATGGCGGCGATCTCCTCGACGGTGCCGAAGCGCTTCAGCGGGATCGGGCGGTTGACCCGGTTGGGCGGCGGCGGCCCGGCGGCCGCACCGCGTGCGGTGTCGATGGCGCCGGGCGAGAGCGCGTTGCAAGTGATCTTGTGCGGCGCGAGCTCGACGGCCAACGCGCGCATCAGCCCTTCGAGGCCCGACTTGGAGGCCGAGACGTGGCAGCGGTTGGGCGTGCCGACATGGGTCGAGACGCCGGAGATCGCCACGAAGGCGCCGCCGCCCCGCGCCACCATCTGCGGGATGATCGCCTTGCCCAGCAGGAAGGCGCCATCAAGCGCCACCGACAGGATCTCGCGCCATTCGCCGTATGACATATCCAGGAACGAGGTCTGGCGCCTGAGGCCAGCATTGCTCACCAGGATGTCGACGCCGCCGAATCGCGCAGCGGCTTCGACGGCGAGCCGCGGCGCCACGGCTGGATCGGCCACGTCGCCCATCGCCGCCATGGCCTTGCCGCCCGCCACCTCGATCTCATGCACGACGCCGTCGACGGCCGCCTTGTCGGCGCGGCCGTTCACGACAATGGAAGCGCCGTCGCGCGCCAGCGCGAGCGCGATCGCGCGGCCGATATTCTTGCCGGCGCCCGAAACGAGCGCGACCTTGCCTTGCAGGGGTAGTGACATGCGATCTCCAGCACCAGGGGGCGTGCGCGACCCTAGCGGAGATCGGGCCGGAATTTAAGCGAGCCCTATCAGCCGGCGACGATGTAGGCCTTCAGCGCCTCGGTCTCGTGCTTGGTCTCCTCCAGCCGGGCTTTCACCACGTCGCCGATCGACACCAGACCCAGAAGCTCGCCATGACGCACCACCGGCAGGTGGCGGAAGCGGCCGCTGGTCATGGTTTGCATGACCTGGTCGATCGAATCGTCGGGATCGCAGGTGACGACGTCGCGCGTCATCACCTGGCGGGCCTCCAGCTCCATCGCCTTGGCGCCGTGACTTGCCAACGCGCGCACGAGGTCGCGCTCGGAGACGATGCCGGCCACCCCACCCTCGCCGTCGAGCACCAGCATCGAGCCGATGCGCCGGGCGCTGAGTTGCTGGGAGAGCTGGGCCACCGAAGTGCCAGGCGTCACGGTGAAGACCAGGCCGCCTTTCTGCGCGAGAATGTCGGAGACGAACATGGTTCTTCCTCCCTTCCGCAAATAGTCGTGAGTAACTCAACGCTGTGGCGCGGAGAAAGGTTGCGGGCCATAAAGCCCTCCATGAACGACGCTCGATCGGCCCTCGTCCTGTTCTCCGGAGGTCAGGATTCCACCACTTGTCTGGCCTGGGCGCTAGAGCGATTTGCGCATGTCGAGACGGTGGCTTTCGACTACCGCCAGCGGCACCGAATCGAGCTGGATCAACGACTTGTGGTCCTCGCCGAGATGCGCCGGCGTTTCCCGCAGTGGGCCGGGCGGCTGGGCGAGGACCATTTCATCGACATGGCCGTGCTGGGACAGCTAAGCGAGACGTCGCTCACCCGCGACGTCGCCTTCGAAATCGAGAAGGACGGCCTGCCCAACACCTTCGTGCCTGGGCGCAATCTGCTGTTCTTCACCTTCGCCGCCGCCATCGCCTGGCGGCGCTCCATCCGCAACCTGGTCGGCGGCATGTGCGAGACCGACTTCTCCGGCTATCCCGACTGCCGCGACAACACCATCAAGGCGCTGCAGGTCGCGCTCAACCTCGGCATGGATCGGAGCTTCGTGCTGCACACGCCGCTGATGTGGCTCGACAAGTCCGAGACCTGGTCGCTGGCGCAGGAGCTGGGCGGCGAGGCGCTGGTCGAGATCATCCTCGAGCACACCCACACCTGCTACGAAAGCAAGCGCGGGCCGCGCGAGGCGTGGGGCCACGGCTGCGGCGTCTGCCCGGCCTGCGCCTTGCGCAAGCGGGGCTACATCGCCTGGCGCGCGGGGCGCAAGGTCGTCTAGTTTCCCGATTCGAAGGTTCGTGCGATTTGCGCCTGGCGCTCGATGCCACCCGCTGTCATCCCGAGCGCAGCGAGGGACCTTCGAACGGCACTGGCTAAAGGTCCCTCGCTGCGCTCGGGATGACAGCGGGTTGTCGCGATGCAGCCTCTTCAATCGATCCAACGAAATCACACCACCTCACCCTGAGGAGGGCGCGGAGCACCCGTCTCGAAGGGTCGGCAACACCATGACGGCGTCCCACCCTTCGAGACGCACCGCTTCGCGGTGCTCCTCAGGGTGAGGCCATTCTGTAAAACGGAAAGCTCTAGCGGCTGCCCGCCAGGCGCTTGGCGTACTCCAGGAACATC
>JABCYT010000213.1 GCA_013290035.1 Alphaproteobacteria bacterium | reverse complement strand
TGCCGTGGCGCACCCACTCCATCATCCATGCCGGATGCCGCAGCGCCTCGAACTTGGTCTTCCAGGTAAGCTTGAGCGGTCGGCCCCAGCCGTTGCGCGCATTGCGTTCGCGGTTGGAGCCCTCCGGCACGTCGACCGTGAAGACCAGCGTGCGCAGCCCGGCATCGCCCGCGCGCTTGATCATGTCCTCGGAGACCGACTGGTCCTTGGCGGAGTAGAGCTGGTACCAGCCGTGGTCGGGCGCGAGCTTGCCGAGAGCCTCGATCGATGCCGTGCTGGAGCCCGACATGATGAAGGGCACGTTGGCCTCGCGCGCCGCCTCGGCCAGCATCAGGTCGGCGCCGCGGCGGAACAGGCCGGCGAGGCCGGTCGGCGCGATGCCGATCGGGCTGGAATAGGTCCGGCCGAACAGCGTCGTCGACTGGTCCCGCACCGAGACGTCGACCAGGTAACGCGGCACGATGCGCGCCTTGCGGAAGGCCTGTTCGTTGGTGATCAGCCCGACCTCGTCGTCGGTGCCGCCCTCGATGAAATCATAGGCAATCTTGGGCAGCCGCTTCTTGGCGAGCTTGCGCAGGTCTTCGATGTTCACCACGCCGTTCATTACATCTGCTCCTACTGGGGCTTCCCAGCCCTCTACTCGGGCTTCGTCACTTTGCGTTTCCACAGTTCCCACGGCCGCATCACCAGCGCGTCGTTGGTCTTGGCCGACGCCGCCGCCTCGTCGGCGGTGAGGTAGGTCACCGCGCCGAGCTTGATCGCCTCGGACTGCAGCCGGGCGTTCATCTCGGCATAATAAGCGCGGAACACGACCTGGGGGATGGACGTTCCGACGGTCACTGAACCGTGGCCGCGCATCAACACCACTGTCTTGTCGCCCAGCACATTGGCGAGCGCCGCGCCGAGCCGGGCGTTGCGCACCAAAAGGTCGCTCGCCGACCCCGCGACGTCGCGGATCTCGAACACCGGCACGTCGACGCCCATGAACGAGCTCATGTGATAGATCGGCTGCAGCCGGGTCTTGGACACGCCGAACGGGATCACCGACGGCGAATGGCTGTGCACGATCGCCTTGACGTCGGGCCGCGCCTTGTAGATCTCGCCATGGATGAAGCGCTCGAGGAACAGCGCCTGCCCCCTGGCATCGACGGCAACGCTGTCGAGATCGTATTCGAGGATGTCCTCGGCTTTCACCAGCGCCGGCGCCATGCTGCGCGACATCAGATAGCGGTTGGAATCCTTGTCGTGGCGCACCGAGACGTGGCCGAAGCCGTCGACCACGCCGAGATCGGCGAGCACCCGATTGGCAACGACCAGATCCTCGATCAGCTTCGCATCGGGCTGCGCCGCGGCAGGCAGGCCCGCCAGGCAAAGTCCCAGCACCAGGAGAGTGAAGCGCAGCATTCGTCCCGTCTCTTCGTTGGGCGGATTTTGACCGTCTTTGCCGGTTCGAACCAGCGATGTTAGACCAGCCGCCATGCAAATCAGACACGCAAAACGCGGCGACGAGGCCGAGCTCGCCACCCTACTCGAGGACCACGAACGCCACTACGGCCAGCCGGTCGCCGCCGGTGCGGGCGCGGCGGGAGCCGCCTTCCTGGTCGACCAACCGCCAAGCGGCACGCTCTGTTTCGTGGCCGAGCAGCCCGGCAAGCTCGTGGGCTTCGCCATCCTCAACCCCTACTTTCCGGGACCGCGGCTGACGCACGGCCTGTACCTGAAGGAGCTTTACGTCGCCGAAGCGGCCCGCTCGACCGGCGTCGGCGAGAAGCTGATCGAGGCAATCCGCGCGCTCGCCCGCAAGCGCGGCGACACGCGGGTTCTGTGGACCACCGGCGAAGACAACAGAGATGCGCAACGCTTCTATGATCGGCTCGGCATGCGGCGCGAGAAGAAGGTCTACTACGTGATGGATGTCTGAGTGGCGACAGGCCTCATCCTCCACCATTACGACTTCTCCAACTTCGCCGAGAAGGCGCGACTGATGCTGGGCTTCAAGGGCCTGGCGTGGCGCGGCGTCGAGCAGCCGCCGATCCTGCCCAAGCCCGACCTCGCGCCGCTGACCGGCGGCTATCGCCGCATTCCGGTGCTCCAGGAGGGCGCCGACCTGTGGTGCGACACGCGCCTGATCGCCCGCGAGCTCGAGCGCCGTGTGCCCGAACCCACGCTCTTCCCCGTCGCGACCAGCGGCGCCGCCGAGGCGATCGCCTGGTGGGCCGAACACCAGCTCATGCGGCCGGTGGCACTGTTCGTCTCGGGCGTCAATGCCGACCACATGCCGGACGGCCTGCACGAGGATCGCGCCCGCCTGCACGGCCTGCCGCCGCCGTCGATCGACGCGGTGCGCAAGGCGGCGGTGCGCAACCTCCATCTCGTGCGCCCGCAGATCCAGTGGCTGGCCGACATGCTGCAGGACGGGCGCGCCTATCTCCTGGGCGGCGCGCCCTGCATCGCCGATTTCGCCGCCTATCACGTCATCTGGTTCTTCAAGGGCCGCCATATCGATTGCCGCCACGAGCTCCTGCCCTACCCGCGCCTGCTGGCGTGGCGCGACCGCATGGCGGCGATCGGCCATGGTAAGCGCACGGACATCGAGCCGGCCGTCGCGCTGGCGGCGGCCCGTGCCGCCGAGCCAGCAACGGCGGCTCGCCCCTCGCATCCGCAGGAAGGCGATCCCCTGCCCGGCGAGCAGGCGCGCGTGCGGCCGGCGGACAATGCCCGCGATTGGGTCGAGGGCGAGGTGAGTTTCGTCGACACCCAGGAGATCGCCCTGGTGCGCCACGATCCCGACGTCGGCCGGGTCGCCGTGCACTTCCCGCGGCTGGGCTACGACTGGCGGCGCGCCTAGCGCTTGAACCTGCCGATGCCGAGGCCGTCGATCGGGGTGTTGGTCGCGCCGGTGGCGACCAGCTCGGCCATCACCGCGCCCGTGGCGGGGCCCAGCTGAAAGCCGTGGGCGGAGAAGCCGAACTGGTGGAACACGCCCTCCGACGTGGCGCTCGGCCCGACCACCGGAATGTCGTCCGGCATGCGCGCCTCGATGCCGGCCCAGGCGCGCACGATGGTCGCCGCGCGCATCGCCGGGAAGAGCTCCCATACCGTGCGGGCGCTGATGGCGAGCTTGGCCCAGTCGATCACCGTGCGGTTCTCGTCGCGATAGGGCACCGCGAGATGGCCGCCGCCGATCACCACGGTGCCGTTGTCGAGCTGTTTGAAGGAGAGCTTGCGGCCGCGCAGGATCACCACCGGCTCGATGAAGGCGGGCAGCCGGCTGGTCACCATGAGCATGGGCGCGATCACGTCCATCGCCACCGGCTCGCCCAGCGCGGCGGCGATGCGATCGGCCCATGCGCCGGCCGCGTTCACCAACTTCGGCGCCTCGATCGGCCCGATGCTCGTCTCGACCCGCCAGACCGAACCGGCGCGCGCCAGCCCCGTCACGGTCACGCCCTCCAGCACCTCGGCACCCTTCTCGATGGCGCGCCTGCGAAACGCCTGGGTGGTGCGGAACGGATCGGCGGCGCCGTCGCGGCGCGAGACCACGCCGCCCGGGCAATGATCGGCGACCGCCGGGACGAGGCGCTTGAGCTCGGCGCGATCGATCAGCTCCTCGTGCGTGAAACCCTTGAGCCGGAGATCCTCGACGCGGGCGCGAAAGCCGGCCATCTCCTCCTCGTTCTCGGCCACCAGCACGGTGCCGTGGCTTTCGAAGCCGCAATCGTCGCCGACCAGCTCCTCGATCTTCTCCCACAGCCCCATCGAGGCGATGGACAACGGGATCTCGGCCAGGTGGCGGGCGAGCTGGCGCACGCCGCCGGCATTGACGCCCGAGGCGTGGCGGCCGGCATAGTCCTTCTCGACCAGGATCGGCCTGAGGCCGCGCAATGCCAGATGCAGCGCCGTCGAGCAGCCATGCAGGCCGCCCCCGATCACCACGACGTCGGCGCTGCGGGCCACCGCTAGCGCTCCACCGCCTTGCGCTCGATCTCGCTGATCGGCAGCGAGGCGAGCTCGGCCAGGGTGATGGGCTTCACCGGCGGCCGCAGGCGGTAGTAGCCGACCTCGGCCGGCGTCGTGTCGCGCTGCTGGGCGATCAACTCAGTAACGGTGAGCCCGCACAGCCTGCCCTGGCACGGCCCCATGCCGCAGCGCAGGAAGGCCTTCATCTGGTTCGGCCCTTCGCAGCCCATGGCCGCCATGTCGTGCACCTGCTGGGCCGTCACCTCCTCGCAGCGACAAACCAGCGTGTCGCCCTCAGGCTGGCGGAAGCGCTCCGCCGGACGATTGAGCCAGTCGAGGAAGGCGCGCCCCATCTCCTCGCGTTGCAGGCGCTGGCGCACGGTCTGCGGATCGGGCACCGTCGCTTGGGGCTTGAGCGCGCACACGGCGGCAATGGCGGCGATGCGGCCACGCTCGGCCGCAGCCGTGCCGCCGGCGATGCCCGCCCCATCGCCCGCCACGGCAATGCCGGGCACCGAGCTGCCGAAATCCGGGTCGAGCACGGGCTGGAAGCAGAGCTGGCGCTCGTTCCATTCGTGCGCAACGCCGGCGGCGATGGCGAGATTGACGTTGGGCACGATGCCCTGATGCAGCAGTAGGAGATCGGCCGCGATCCGGCGGTCGCCATCGCCCCGCCCGAACCTCACCTCGCTCAGCCTCTCCGTGCCGACAGCCTCGATCCTGTCGGCACGAACGACCGGCGCCTTGGCCCGCACTTCGCGCAACAGCTTCAGCCCCTTGGCGAAATACGGCGACAGCACGAAATCCGGCAGGTGCGGCAGCGCGCGCAGCCAGTTGGCGCGCGGCGTGGTGTCGAGGATGGCCTCGATCTTTCCGCCGGCGCGCAGGATCTGCGCCGCCAGCAGCCAGAGCAGCGGGCCGGTGCCCGCGATCACCGTGCGGCCGGCGGGCAGCAGGCCCTGCGCCTTGAGCGCCGTCTGCGCGCCGCCCGCCGTCATGACGCCGGGCAAGGTCCAGCCGGGAACCGGAAACGGCCGCTCCTGCGCGCCGGTGGCGATGATGACGCGCCTGGCCTCGATCAAGCGCGCTTTGCCGCCAATCGAGACGCCGACGATCCGTTGCGGATCGAGGCTCCAGACCGTGGCGCCGCCCACGATCAGCGCGCCGCTGGTCTTTGCCTCCGCCGCCAGCTCGGCGCCCGCCCAGTAGTCCTCACCCAGGATGGTGCGATCGGTAACGGGCGTCGACGTGATACCGCGATAGATCTGTCCGCCAATGCCGGGATTCTCGTCGAACAATACGGTCGAAAGACCAGCGCGCGCCGCCAGCGACGCCGCGGCAAGGCCGGCCGGTCCACCACCGATCACGGCGAGGTCGTAGGTGGGTGCAAGGTCGGATGCGTTCATGTGGCCGCACTCCAAAGCACCCTGTCATCCCGAGCGCAACGAGGGACCTTCACGGACCAGCAAAGGTCCCTCGCTACGCTCGGGATGACAACGTTGCGCTTGCTATCAGTGTGCGTCATCGGCCGGCCTCGCGCTTGCCGAGCTGGGTCTCGATCGTCATGCCCTCGCGCACCGGCACCAGGCAGCCCTGGCGACTGCCGACGCCGTCGACCGTGACCAGGCAGTCGAAACAGACGCCCATCAGGCAATAGGGCGCGCGCGGCGCGCCCGTCACCGGCGTGGTGCGGCAATGGTCGATGCCGGCCACCAGCAATGCGGCGGCGACCGTATCGCCCGCCCGCGCGCTGATCGCCTTGCCGTCGACGGTGATGGCGACCGGCGCGCCCGCCTCAGCCAGCCTCTTGAACATGAAACCTCCGCGCGCTGAAGGGAGCGACCAGTGACTTGTCGAGGGCGCCGCGGGCAATCATCGGCGCAATCGTGAGCGCATGATTGGCGGCGAGCGTGACGCCCGAATGGCAGCACACGGTGAAGGCGCCGGGATGCGTCTCGGACTCGTCGTAGATCGGGAAACCGTCCCTGGTCATGACGCGGATCGCGCTCCAGGTGCGCACGACGTTCACATTGGCGAGCAACGGGAACTGGCGCACGGCGCGCGCCGCTTCGGTCGCACTGACGCCCAGGGTGAGGCCGCTCGGGTCGATGCTTTCCTCCTTCGAATCGCCGATCATCACCGTGCCTTCGTCGGTCTGCCGCAGGGTCGTGACGGGATAATTCAGGAAGGGCCGCAGCCGTTCGGTGACGACGATCTGGCCGCGCTCGGGCTTCATCGGCGCTTCCAGGCCGACCATGGGCGCCAGGTGCATGTTGGCGTTGCCAGCCGCCAGCGCGACCTTGGCCGCGCTGACCAGGCCGTTTTCCGTCGTCAAC
>JABCYT010000212.1 GCA_013290035.1 Alphaproteobacteria bacterium | reverse complement strand
CACGCTGGCTCATTTGGCCGACAGGATCGCTGCCCGGCTGCGGGCCAAGTCCCTGGCGGGTCGAACCGTGACGGTCCGCGTTCGCTTCGCCGATCTGCATTCGGTCACGCGCTCGGTAACGCTCGACGCACCGATTTCGGCGACGGTAAGCCTTGCCGAGATCGCCGAGGAGCTCGTCCGCGCGGCCCTCGCGCATCACCCTGACGAGAAGTTCATCTCGCTCCTGGCGATCTCCGTGTCGCATCTCGAGAAAGATCCGGAACTGCAACTGGAACTCGCACTCGGGATTGAAAACGAGGCACGCCGCCCCGGTACCAAAAGAGGCATGGCACGTTATGCGGCCGATCGCGCTGTCGACACGATCCGCGATCGCTTCGGATGGGGAGCGATCGGCTACGGGTCGGTCGCGTTGGGAATATTCCGTTCCGTGCCCGACGAGTTTCGCGAACTCGCCGAACAAGAGCTGTGACCAGCGCCGTGCCGACACGACCCCTCAGAGGGGAGCCGTCGGCTTGCGTCGCTTCTTCCTGGTCGGGCGCTCCCACACGACGCCGGGAAAGCCCTTTAGCGGAACGAGCAGTTCGCCCAGATATGTCCAGTCCTGCAGCTCTTCGATGGCAATGTGATAGCGGGGTTCCCGGCCCGTGCGGCCCTGCAAGAGCGCGCGCGGTATGTTGACCATGTGCGCCGAGCGAGCTCGCTCATAAATGAGCGGCGTTCCGCATCGGGCGCAAAAGCTCCTGGCCGTCCCGGTGGCCTCATCCCGAAAGCGCGTGATTTTTGCCCGGCCCTTGGTCACCCGAAAGCGCCTGCGCCAACTGCCGACGTAGGTCGCATAGGCGGCGCCGTGCGCCCGCCGGGTCGCGCTGGAATGATCGTGCCAGGCCCATCGCGCGGGAAAGTCGATCTCGATTTGCACTGCGCCGCAAAGACATTGGCCCGCCGCCGACGCTACCGATGCCGATGCTCTTCGCGTCTTCCCGCTAGTCGTTGGCTTGGTCACGCCCGACCTCGGATCAGGTCCGCGATCTCGCGTACCTCGTTCATGCTCCTTTGACGCTCACGCCGTTTGTCGCGCCTTCGCGCGGACCGGAAGCTTCCAGTCGGGACGGACGAAGTGACAGGTGTAGCCGTCCGGATAGCGCTCCAGGTAGTCCTGGTGCTCGGGCTCGGCCTCCCAGAAGGCGCCGGCCGGCGCCACTTCGGTGACCACCTTGCCGGGCCACAACCCCGAGGCATCGACGTCTGCGATGGTATCCTCGGCGACCCGCTTCTGCTCGTCGCTGGTGTAGAAGATGGCGGAGCGATAGCTGGCACCGATATCGTTGCCCTGACGGTTGCGCGTAGTCGGGTCGTGAATCTGGAAGAACAGTTCCAAAAGCCGGCGGTAGCTGATCTTCTGCGGATCGAAGATGATCTCGATCGCTTCGGCATGGGTCCCGTGGTTGCGGTAGGTCGCGTTGGGAACGTCGCCGCCGGAATAACCGACCCGGGTGGAAATCACGCCGTCATGGCGGCGCAGCAAATCCTGCACGCCCCAAAAGCAGCCGCCGGCAAGGATCGCGCGTTCGGTCGTGGCCATGTCGCTGTTCCTTTTCCTGGAGTTCAAAGAGCTTGCGATAGATATCGTGCATGGAGCGGGTCCCGACAACCCTCATTCCGCGTCGCACGCGAGTCAATGAGGGACGGGCAGCGCCATGCACGACCATCTGACGGTCGCCAGCAAGGCCCCGTTGGGCCCGAGGATTCTGGCCTAGCCGCGGAGCGCCAGGGCAGGCCGGGATGCCGTTCCGGCACGTTCCACGCCGGCAATGTGCCGGGCGATCGCGCCGGCGACGTCCGGGGCATGGGTCGAAATCATGAAATGCGCCGCGCCGGGGATCGTGGCCACCGCGGCATTGGCAATGGACTGGCCCAGAAGCTCATTGGCCCGTCGCATGGCCGGAGGGCTGGTCCCGCCTCGCAGGACGACGGTCGGAACGTCGATGTTCGCAAGGCAGGCCGGCGTCAGCTGGAAATCGTAGGCGGCCGCCCAATCCAGGATATTCACCGGCGTCGTGTCGATCGCATAGCGGCGAACGCGCTCCGGCCAGGCGGCGAAGGTCCCGGCGCCGCCATAGAAGTCGATCATCGCTTCGATCGCCGTCGTCTTGCCGGCCCGGAAGGCCTCGAAATAGGCGTCGGTCATCTCGCGGAAGGCGCGATAGTGCCAGTGCTCGCCGGCATGGCGCAGCAACTCCGGCACCGGCGCCTCGATGACCACGAGGCTCAGCACCGGCACGCGCTTGCGGAGCGCCACGACGAGCGCGACCGCGCCGCCGAAGGAGTGGCCGACGAGATGCACCGGCGAGCCCGTGCGCCGGACGACGGCCTCGAGGACCTCGGCTTCGCGGGAGATATCGGCGTCGCGCAGCGTGCGGCGTTCGGCCGTCCCGCCATAGCCCAACAGGCTTGTCGTGACCGAGCGCAGGCCGTTGCCCAGTTCGGCGATGACCGGCCGCCACGCCGCGCCCGTGCTGCACGAGCCCGGCACGAGCACGACGGTCGGCCCCGCGCCGCACTCGGCATAGTCGATGGCGCCGCGATCGTCTTCGATCATGGCTAGGAGTCCTCGCCGTCGGCGAGCTTGCGGCCGGGCAGCGGAACGAGCATGGCGACGCGCTCGCGGTAACGGCGATACTGGTCGCCGAACATCCGGATGAGATCGCGCTCTTCCAACTGGATGGCGATCAGGATGTAGCCGGTGGTCGCCAGCGAAAACAGCAGATGACCGGCCGTCATCGACGGCGTCGCCCAGAAGGCCAGCAGGAAGCTCAGATAGATCGGATGCCTGACATGCCGGTAGAGCAGCGGTGCGCGGAATTTCGCCGCTGGCAACTCGCGGCCGAGCAGGCGCGCGAAGACCTGGCTCAACCCAAAAAGCTGGAAATGGCTGATCAGGCAGGTGCTGACGAGCAGGAAACCCCAGCCGAACCAGAAGATCACGTTGAGGAGCGCCGCTGCGAGCGGCGCCTGCACCGTCCAGATGATCGGCTCGGGGATCGGCCGCCACTGCCAGTAGAGGAGCAGCAGCACGAGGCTGGACAGAAGCACATAGGTGCTGCGCTCGACCGAAGGGGGCACAAGGCGCGTCCACCAGCGCTTGAACCCCTCGCGCGCCATCACGCTATGCTGGACGGCAAACAGCCCCAGCAGCATCGTGTTGATAACCAGGCTTTCGAGGAGCGGTCCCGCCGCGCCCGAGTCGATCGATTTCGGGACTGCGAAATTGCCGACAAAGCCGATGGCATAGAGCAGCGAGAAGAGAAAGACACCGTAGGCGCCGATGCCGTAGAGAACCGCAAAAAGGCCGGCCATTGTTGCTCCTGACTGATTCGGATATCCGAATTGCCGGGAAGCTAAGGACGGCCGGGTTCGATTCTTATCCAATTCGCGCCACAGCTATCCCGTGCACGAAATTTTGAGCCGCAATCATGCCTCGAAATCTGTATATGTCCCTCGCCATGAACAGCCGCCTTCAACACCCCTCGAAGACGAACCTGCTGCCGCGTGGCGTACGGCGAGCGCTTGACGCCATGCGCGCCAACGTGGGCCGCGACTGGACCGTGGTCGATCTGGCGACGGCGGCCGGCGTGTCGAGCAGAACACTTCAGCGCCAGTTCAAGATGTTTCTCGGCAAGACACCCCATGCCGCGCTTCGCGACATCCGCTTCGACTGCGCGCGCCGCGAGCTCCTGCAGAGCCTGCCCGAGGAAAAAGTGATGGACCTCGCCCTGCGCTGCGGCTTTGCGCATTGCGGGCGGTTTTCCATCGAGTACCGCCGCCGCTATGGCGAAACGCCGTCGCAGACCTTGAAGCGGCAAGCCGTGTTCACCGGCGTCCTGGCGTCGATGCCGTCGTTCTTCACGTCCGGTCGCGATCGCCTGACCGTTCTCCTGGAGCAGATCGAATCCAGTCCGGAGAACGCCGAGATCGCCCGCCTCGTGGCCGACGAGCTCGCCACCGCGCTGGCACGGGCGGGCGTTGCCGTCGCGCGGCAGCCGAGATCGGCGCGCTACCGTCTGACCGGCGTCATGCGGGGATGGAGCTGGCAAACGCGCCTGACCCTTCGGCTGATCGAAGTCGATACGGGCCGTCACCTGTGGGCGCACTGTGCCGACGGCGCCATCGGCGAGGACTCGGCGCCGCGAGAGCATCTGGCGACGCGCATCGCCGCGGCCCTTCAGCCCTGCCTGCGCCTCGCCGAGATCGATCGCGCCCAGCAGAAGCCGGAGGGCGAGCTCGGCGCGCACGACCTCGCCCTACGGGCCATGCCCGGCGTCCTGTCGCTCGATGCCGAGGGAAACGCCCGCGCGCTCGACCTGCTCGAACGCGCGATGGTGCTCGATCCCAACCATGCACTGGCGACCGCGCTCGCCGCCTGGGCGCACGTCCAGCGCGTCGTCTATCATTTCACCGCGACTCCGGTGGAGGAGCGCGCGCGCAGCGCCGAGCTGGCGCGCAAGGCGCAGGCCCTCGCCGGCGACGCGACGGGGCTGGCCGTGCTCGGTAACGCCCTCACCTTGCTGCACGACCTCGAGGCGGCGGACCTCGTCATCCGCAGGGCGCTCTCGGTCGACGGCGGTTCGGCTTGGGCCTGGAGCCGCCACGGCTGGATCGACCTCTACAAGGGCGACGCCGAATCGGCCATCGAGCGGTTCAAGATCGCGCTCGACCTGGCGCCGCACGATACTTTTGCCTTCAACAACCTGGTCGGCATCGGCTGCGCGCATTTCGAGGCCGGCCATCATCTCGAATCCGCCCAATGGCAGGAGCGCGCGCTGGCCGAGCATCCGTCGGCGACCTGGATCCACCGGACTCTCTGCCCCGCTTACGTGGAGGGCGGCGCTAGGCCCGAGGCGCAGCGCAGCCTGGCGGCCCTGCAGCAACGCTATCCCGGGCTCACGGTCTCCGAGGTGCAGCAAGGTCTGCCACCGATGTCGGCAGGCTACTGCAATCGCCTTTTCGGCGCTCTGCACACCGTCGGACTTCCCGCCTAACGCAGCGCCCGTACCGCGGCCGCGGTCACGTCCGGCTTTTGGCCGCCCCAGATGACGCGCAGATAGTTCGCCAACCCGGCAGCCTGTTGATCGCTGAGCTTGTTGGCGAAGCCCGGCATCGCCTGTAGGCTCGCGCGATGCGGAAAGTTCTCCGGCCCGATACCGTCCAGCATCGCCACCAGCAGGTTGCGCGGATCGGCCAGCCGCAGCGTGCTGTTGTTGCGCAGCGCCACCACCGTGTTGGGCACGCCGTTGCCCTCGAGGCCGTGGCAACCGGCGCACAAGGCCACGTAGTCGCCCCGCCCTGCCCCACTCGCCGCCGCCTCGAGGACCGCCGGGTCGGCGGGCGGCAGAGGCGCCGCCGGCGGCGGCTTGTCTCCCAGGAGAAAGGTCACCAGGGCGTCATTGTCCTCAGCCGTCAGGTTTCTCGTGCTGAGGACGATCACCTGGTGCATGTCGCTGAAAGCCGAGTCCGGACCGGCGATACCGCGGCCGAGATACGTTCGCAGGGACTCGGCCGTCCAGCCGCGCGACGCGAGCCCGGCCGGAGTGATGTCGGGCGCGGCGACCCGGCCCAACGCGAAGCCCGTCAACGGCTCCGACAGCTCCATCTGGCCCAGCATGCCGCGCGGCGTGTGACATTCGCCGCAATGGCCGAGCACGTTCGCCAGATAGCGGCCGCGCTGCCATGCGGCGGAGCTTCCAGTGGAGGCCGCCGGAACAGAGTCGGTCAGGAACAGCAGGTTCCATCCGATCATTCCCAGGCGGATGTCATAGGGAAAGTCGAGCTGCGTCCGATGGTTCGCCACCTCCATCGGCCGCAACTGCATCACATAGGCGTAGATCGCGTCGGCGTCCGCCCGCACCATGCCGCGATAGGAGGTGTAGGGCATGGCCGGATAGAGCGGCTGTCCGTCGCGCCGGATGCCGTCATGCAGGGCGCGCCAGAAATCATCGGCACTCCAGCGGCCGATGCCGTTGTCGGGATCGGGCGTGATGTTGGTGGCGTAGATCGTGCCGAAGCCGCTCTGCATCGCCAGGCCACCGGCAAAGGGGGCGCCGGCCGGCGCGGAATGACAGGCCGCGCAATCCGCCGCTTCGGCCAGGTATTTTCCGCGCGCGACCATTTCGGCCGGGGCGTTCACGACCTGCACCGCGCCGCCGGTCTTGCCGCCCGGAAGCCCGATCGCGACGAAGGTTGACAGGGCGGCGGCTGCGAGCCCTACGGCGACGGCGGCCAGTTTCACCAGACGGCGAAAGTTCATGCGCCATCCCGGGTGAGGCCG
>JABCYT010000211.1 GCA_013290035.1 Alphaproteobacteria bacterium | reverse complement strand
CCGCACCTCGCCCGCCTTGGGCGGATCGAGCTCGCAGTCGACGACCTGCAGCGGCTCGTTGGGCTTGAACAGAACGGCGGCTTTCATCGTCTCTCCTCCCGCATTGCGGAGTCACTATAGCATCGGCCTTGCTTGACCCAGCATCGCAGGCACGTTCAACTCGGGCAAAAGAAAATCCGGCCGGAGGAGATGAAGATGAACGGACCCAGTCGTCGGGCGGTACTGCGTGGCGGCGCGGGCTTGTCGGCCCTTGCATCCGGTGTGCTTGCCGCACCCGCCGTCATCGCCCAGGGCAAGCCCTTCGCCGGCACGACGATCAACGCCTCGTGTTTCCAGACGACCTTCTTCGAATATCTCAAGAGCTATTTTCCGCAGTTCGAGGACAAGACCGGCATCAAGGTCAATTTCAACATGCAGGCCTTCCCGGTCTACAACCAGCGCACCGACCTCGAGCTGTCGACCAAGGGCTCGGCGCTCGACGTGGTCAACGCCACCTTCATCTATACCGGGCGCTGGATCGGCGCGGGCTGGCTCACCAGCCTCGACGCCTTCACCAAGGATCCCAAGATGACTCCGGCCGACTGGGCGCCGGAGGATTTCGTGGCCGGCACGCAATCGGCGATGCAGAACGCCAAGGGTGAGACCTTCGCTTTCTCCTGGGAAGGCGGCGCCATGATCCAGAGCGCGGCGCGCTATGACCTGATCGAGAAGGCAGGGCTCGCGATGCCTACGACCTTCGACGAGCTGATCAAGGTCTGCGACGCGACGCACGGCAAGGAGGGCGTTTCGGCCTTCACCGCCGACAAGCTGCATCACTGGAACTGGATTCCCTACCTGATGGGGGCGGGCGGCGGCGTGTTCAAGGCGCCGCCCGAGAACCTGACGCCGACGCTCAACACGCCGCAGGCCGCGCAGTCGGGCGAATGGTACGCCAACCTGCTGATGAAATACGGGCCCGACGGCCTGCTCTCCTACTCCGACGACCAAGCGATGCGCTCGCAGATGTCGGGCCGTGCCAACATCCGCACCCAATCGATCACCTGGATGGTGCCGCTCGCCAAACATGCCGAGAGCACGGTGCAGAAGACGGTGCGCTACGGGCTGATGCCGAGCGGGCCTGCGGGCAACTTCGCCGGCTGCAACAGTCACGGACTCGGCATCCCGGCCGGCTCGAAGAAGAAGGAGGCGGCGTGGGAGTTCATCAAGTGGGCGCTGTCGAAGGAGACGCTCGCCATGGTCGTCAAGGACCATGGCTATCCCAGCGTCTGTCGGCTCTCGATCATCAACAGCCGCGAATTCAAGAACGTGCTGACACTGAACGGCCAGGACGTGGCGTCGCTCTATCTCGAGGTGCTGAAGCTGGGCGGCAAGTCGGGCTACATGAAGTACCGCACCGTGCCGATCTACCCGCAGGTCGGCGACAAGATCAACAAGGCGATCGAGCGCATCGCCACCAAGCAGCAGGCGGCCCCCGAAGCGCTGAAGCAGGCGCAGGCCGAGGCGATCCAGGATCTGCAGAAGGCCGGGATCAAGGTTGATCTCTAGTCCGTCCGCCGGTTTTTCGCGCGCCCAACACCGTTTCTTCGCTTTCTGCGTCGCCCCGTCGCTGGCGGTGCTGGCGCTGATCACCTTGTTGCCGGCACTCTATCTGCTGGCGACCAGTTTCACGCAGCTCAGCCTGACGCGGCCCGAGACGCAGTGGGACTTCTCCCAGCCGCTGGAGAGCTACCGCCAGCTCCTATCGGACTCCCGCCTGCACAATTCGGTTTGGGTGCAGATCAAGCTGTCGTTCTGGACGGTGTTGCTGCAGCTGCTGATCGGGCTTTTACTGGCGCTGCTGTTGAATATCCGCTCGCGGCTGCTCGAGGCGCTGCGCACGGTGTTCCTGATTCCCATGGTGCTGCCGCCGATCGTGGTCGCCATCATCTGGAAGGTGATCTACACGCCCGACATCAGCCCGATGCACGGCATCTTTCGCAGCCTGGGCTGGAACGTGCCGGCGCTGATCACCGATCCAAACTGGGCGCTCACCTCGATCATCATCGCCGACACCTGGGAGTGGTTTCCCTTCACCATGCTGATGGTGCTGGCCGCGCTGCAGATGATGCCGCAGGAGCTTCTGGATGCCGCCAAGGTCGACGGCGCCTCGCCGTGGCAGCTCACGCGCCACATCACCCTGCCCTTCATCCGGGGCGTGCTGCTGGTCGCCGGGCTATTTCGCCTGATCGATTCGATAAAGGCCTTTCCGCTGATCTTCATCCTGACCGACGGCGGGCCGGGCAGCCTCACCGAGGTCACGAACTATTATTCCTACCTGCAGGCCTTCAACTTCTCCTTCCTGGGATTTTCCAGCGCCATCACCGTCGCCCTGCTCGCGGCCACCATCGCCTTGAGCTGGCTGATCGTGCGCCTGGTGGGATGGGGGGCCAAAATTGACTAGACGGTCGACCAGACGCCGCGATCGCCTGGTGATGCAGACGCTGGCTGTGGTTCTCGCGCTGCTGGCGCTGGCACCATTCCTCTGGCTGCTGCTGATGTCGTTCAAGACCAACGCCGAGATCTTCCGCTTTCCGCCGCGACTGCTGTTCGACGCGACCCTGGCCAACTACGCGGCACTCTGGACCTCGGAGTTCCGCAACTCCTTCGCCAACAGCCTGATCGTGAGCGTGGCCTCGACGGTGCTGTCGCTGGTGATCGGCGTGCCGGCGGCCTATGCGCTGTCGCGCTGGACAGGACGCGGCGGCGGCACGATCACGCTGTGGATCCTGGCCAGCCGCATGGCGCCGCCGATCGCCTTCACCATCCCCTACTTCCTGGTCTATCGCCATCTCGAGCTTTTGGACACGCTGACCGGCCTGATCGTCATCTACCTCACCTTCAACCTGTCGCTGGTGATCTGGATGATGCGGCCGTTCTACGACCAGTTGCCGCGCTCGCTCGAGGAGGCGGCGTGGATCGACGGCGCCACGCTGTGGCAGGGCTTCTACCGCATCATCCTGCCGCTCTCCGGCCCCGGCCTGGCGGCGACGGCGATCCTCTGCTTCCTGTTCGCCTGGAACGACTTCTTCTTCGCCCTGATCCTGACCCGCACCGAGGCCATGACGGCGCCGGTGGCGGTCGTCAATTTCATGAATTACGAGGGCTGGGAATGGGGCCGCATCGCCGCCGGCGGCACCATGATCATGCTGCCAGTGCTGGTCTTCTCCTTCGTGGTGCGGCGATATCTCGTCCATGGTCTGACCGGAGGCGCGTTGAAAGGATGACCCTTCTGATCACCGGCGGCGCAAGCGGCATCGGCGCGGAAACGGCAAGGCTCGCGGCCCAGCGCGGCCACAAGGTCGCGATCAACTACCGCTCGCGCGAGGCGCGAGCCCGCAAGGTCGTGGCCGACATCGCAGCCAACGGCGGCCAGGCGGTCGCCTTGCCGGCCGATGTGTCGCACGAAGCCGATATAAGCGGCCTGTTCGACGCAGCCGAGCAGGCGCTGGGCCCGATCAG
Source organism: Alphaproteobacteria bacterium (assembly GCA_013290035.1). GTDB lineage: Bacteria > Pseudomonadota > Alphaproteobacteria > Reyranellales > Reyranellaceae > Reyranella. Next base: position 2,830 of record JABCYT010000211.1, on the reverse strand, counting down.
CCACCTGGTCAACAGCGCGGGAATCGGCACCAGTCCGACCCGCGTGGAGGATTTCGACGCAGGCGTGCTCGCCCGGCTCTTCGCCGTGAACACCGTCGGCCTGATGCTGTGCTGCCGCGAGGCCGCGCGGCGCATGTCGACCCGACGCGGCGGCAAAGGCGGCGTCATCGTCAATGTCTCGTCGATGGCCGCCACCATCGGCGGGCGGCCCGGTGCCTCGGCCTATGCAGCCAGCAAGGCCGCGGTCGATTCCTTCACCATGGGCTTTGCCAAGGAGGTTGCACCCGAGGGCATCCGCGCGGTCTCGCTGCGGCCGGGCATGATCGAGACCGAGATGACCGAGCGCACGCTCGCCGACCGCGAAGTGCGCGCCGCCATCGAATCGACGATCGCCATGGGCCGTGTCGGGCAAGCCCAGGAGATCGCCAACGCCATCCTTTGGCTGCTGTCGGACGAGGCGAGCTTCATCTCCGGCGTGACCCTCGACGCGTCGGGCGGCGGCTTCGTGTTCGGGAAGCGCTAGGAGAAGCGCGCCTTGCCGGACCGCGGGCCTCCAGGCCCGCGGTCCGGCAAGACCTAATTCCGAGTCTTGTCGACCAGCGCGCGCTCCTTGATCCACGGCATCATGCCGCGCAGCTTGGCGCCGATCTCCTCGATCGGGTGCTCCGACATCTTCTTGCGCATGGCCTTGAACGAGGCCTGGTTGACCTTGTTCTCGAGCATCCAGTCGCGCGCGAAGCGGCCGGACTGGATGTCGGCCAGAACGCGTTTCATCTCGGCCTTGGTCTCGTCGGTGACGATGCGCGGACCCGAGCGATACTCGCCGTACTCCGCGGTGTTGGAGATCGAGTAGTTCATGTTGGCGATGCCGCCCTCGTAGATCAAGTCGACGATCAGCTTGACCTCGTGCAGGCACTCGAAATAGGCCATCTCCGGCGCATAGCCCGCCTCGACCAGGGTCTCGTAGCCCGCCTTGATCAGCTCGACGAGGCCGCCGCACAGCACGACCTGCTCGCCGAACAGGTCGGTTTCGCATTCCTCCTTGAAGGTGGTCTCGATAGTGCCGGCGCGGCCGCCGCCGATCGCCGAGGAATAGCTGAGCCCGATCTCGAGCGCGTTGCCCGACGCATTCTGCGCCACCGCCACCAGGCAGGGCACGCCACCGCCGCGCAGATATTCTGAACGCACGGTGTGCCCGGGACCCTTGGGCGCGATCATGAAGACGTCGATGTCGGAGCGCGGCGAGATCAGGTTGAAATGGACATTGAGCCCGTGCGCGAAGGCGAGTGCCGAGCCCGGACGCATGTTGGGGCCCAGGTCGGCGGTGTAGATGTCCGACTGCAGCTCGTCCGGCGTCAGCACCATGACGATGTCGGCCCACTTGGCGCCCTCGGCCGGGTTCATCACCTTGAAGCCCGCTTCCTCGGCCTTCTTGACCGTGGCCGAGCCGGGCTTGAGTGCAATGCGCACGTCCTTCACGCCCGAATCCCGCAAGTTCATCGCGTGGGCATGGCCCTGGCTGCCGTAACCAACGACCAGGACCTTCTTGCCCTTGATCAGGTTCACATCGGCGTCGCGATCGTAGTAGACACGCATTGGGACCATTCCTCCTGGTAGTGCGCTCTTTGCATTAAGCGGGGGCTTACTAGACAACCCGACCGGCAAAGGCCAGCTTCAAATCCATGTCGCCCATAGGCTTCTCTTTCATTCTCCTGGCCGCCGTGCAGGTCCTAGGCGCCTGCGCCAATCACCCGGATACGGCGGCCCCGACCGGGCCCGCCGTGCCGATGCCGCAGCTCAGCGCCGCCATCGCCAACTCCACGCCCGAGGAGGCGCGCCGGGCGATCAGCAACAAGACGTGGCTGTGGACCCTCGGCGGCGGACCCTATCAGGTCCATTACTCGACGGCGGACGGCCGGGATTTCGCGTGGTTGGTGGGCGAAAGCAGGATCCTGCTCGGTGAGTGGCGAATCGACACCACGACCGGCCCGCAGGGCGGCCCGCTCGTCCAGCTCTGCTTGCGCTATCCCGGCGTCAGGCGGCCCGATCTCAACGGCGACTGGAACTGCCGTCCGGCCGGTACGTTCTTCATGGAGATGACGGACCGCGAAAGCGGCGACCCGCTGCATCTGTTGAATCGCACGCAGGCGCAGTTCGTGCTGACGACGTCGCCAGCGAACCTGGCCCAGGTGGAAGCGCAGGTTGTAAACCGCTAGCGGCTGGCGAGGGCGAGACGCGCGCCGAGCAGCACCAGGGCGCCGCCCATGAAGCGATCGAGCCAGACCTTCGCCCGGCGATAGAAAGCCCGCGCCGGGCCACCCGAAAACAGCAGTGCCAGCAGCGCGAACCAGGCGAATTCGTTCAGGGCCACGATGGCCAGCACCGTGGCGTCCATCCAGGCCGGCAGGTTGGCGGGCAGCAGCGAGAGGAAGATGCTGCCGAAGAACACCATGATCTTGGGATTGCTGAGCTGCAGCAGCAGTGCGCGCAGGAAGCCTTGCCAGCCCGTCATGCGCAGCGTGAGGCCGACCGGGATCTCCGGCAAGGGATCGCGGGCATGGCGCCACAGCTGCATCGCCAGATAGAAGAGATAGAGCGCGCCGCCGATGCGGAAGGCGAGGTAGAGCCATTCGAAGCGGGCGAACAGCGCCTGCAGGCCGAACAGCGCCGCGGTCGCCCACAGGAGCGCGCCCACCATCATGGCCAGGGCTGCCAAAAGCCCGCCGCGCCGGCCGGCGACGGCCGCGGTCTGGATCACCAGCACGGTCGAGGGGCCGGGGCTCGCCACCGCCAGGAGATGGACGACCGCCAGGCCCAGAAGGGCAATCGC
>JABCYT010000210.1 GCA_013290035.1 Alphaproteobacteria bacterium | reverse complement strand
CGCCCGCGGATTGCCGAGCAGGCGCCCGATGGCGGCGCCGAAGCCCGCCCAGATCACCACCGACACCAGGCAGGTCGCCGCGTTCACCGCGGCAATGATCGAGGTTTGCCGCAGCGCGTCGCCGCCCACGCTGGTGTAGGCCGCCAGCGCGCCGAGCGCGATCACCCAGCCTTTGGGATTGATCCACTGAAAGAGCGCCGCCTCGAAAAGGCCAATGGGCCTGGCGCGCGCCGCGGCGCGGCTCGTCGCGTCGGCCCGGGCGATGCACCAGGCGAGATAGAGGAGATAGGCGCCGCCGGCATATTTCAGCACCGTATGCAGCCGCGGTTCGGCGTGAACCAGGCCGGCCAGGCCAAGGCCGACGGCCATGATCAGGACGCCAAATCCGACGGTGATCCCCAGTATTTGCGGGATGGTGCGGCCAAAACCGAAGTTCGCGGCCGAGGCCGTCACCATGACGACGTTTGGTCCCGGGGTGAGCGACATGACCGCGGCGAAGAGGACCAGGGGTCCCAGCGATTCGGGCATGACATGACGGTGCACGCCGGCCGATTTTGCCGCAACTACCTGGGCGGTACTCGCTGCAGCGCCGTCATCGCACGCCCACTTGCTTGCCATCATCCGCACCGCTGGCTTTGCGGCTCACGGTTCGGATCAACGACAGGACTCCCGCCAGGGCGAGGAAACAGCCGAGCAACAGGATCACGTCACGACTGGCCGCGACGAGCGTGTCGGCAGAGGCGTCTATCGTGCTGACCCTGGGGCCCGTTGCCGCGCGCAGCCCGAACGCCAGCAGCGCCGACGCGCTCGCGATACCGGCGCTCATGCCGAGGTAGCGCGCCATGTTCAGAAGGCTGCCCGCCTCGCCGGTCAGGTCGTCGGGCACGGTGGCCATGATCGCGGCGCTGTTGGGCGAGATGAAAAGGCCCTGACCGACGCCGAAAATCGCCAGCGCCAGCATCACCAGCGGCATGTCGGCGGCCGAGCCGTCGAGAAAGACATGGAGCACGGCGAGGCCGGCGATGCAGACCGCCATGCCCGACGTCGTCACCACACGGGCGCCGAAGCGGTCATAGAGGGCGCCGCCGAGCGGGGCCAGCAGACCGAGCATCACCGGGACGATCGACAGCCTGAGACCGGCCGCGAGCCCGGAGTCCTGGTAGGCGCGGACCAGGACGAAGGGAACGAGAAAGAACAGCCCGAACAGCGCCGCATACGACAGGAAGTTCGCGACGTTGCCGATCACGAAGGCGCCCCGGCGCAGCAGATCAAAATCGATCAGCGGCGTATCGGCCCGCCGCTCGGCCCTGGCGAACAGCGTCAGAAAGACGATCGCCGCCACCACGCAGCCGATCAATGCCGGCGAGGTCAGCCCCCACGCATAGCCTTCGTTGAGCGCGGCAACGACGGCGGTGAGCGCGGGCGCGATCAGGAACGCGCCATGCCAGTCGAAGCGCCCGCTGTGGCCCGAGTGCCGGGTCTGCGGAATGACGAACCAGCCGATGACGGCGCCGGCAAGGCCGACCGGAACGTTGATCCAGAATGCCCATTGCCAGCCCAGCGTATCCAGAATCAGGCCGCCCAGCGCCGGCCCGGCGCCCAGCCCGATCGCCTGCGCCGCCGATTGCAGGCCGAGGCCGCGCCCGCGTTCCTCGCGGCTGGTGGCGAGGACGACAATGGCCACGCTGTTGGCGGTCAGCAGCGCCGCCCCGATCCCCTGCAGGATGCGGAAGGCGATCAGCACCGGAAGGCTGGGCGCGAAGCCGCACAGCGCCGAGCCGAGGGCGAACACCAGGAAGCTGGCGGTGTACAAGAGCTTGCGGCCGAACATGTCGGCCAGCCGGCCAAAAATCGGCATGAACGACGCCATCGCCAGGATGTAGCCGACCGCAACCCAGCTCACGGCGTGGAGGGGAGCGGCGAATTCGCTTTCGAGCCGCGGCAGCAGCACCTGCGTCATGCTGGCATCGACCTGGCCCATGAAGGAGCCGATGCACACCGTGCCGACAACGAACCAGCGGTACGACGCGAGCCGTGCGACGGCGCGCAGCGGCGGCGGTTCGCGGCCCTTGAGCACGGCATCGCGAAGCGCGGCCAGCGAGGCGGGGTCCGGCGCTGAGCCAGTCGCGTCGGCTTTTGGTTCCTGGGTCAGTGACATCTCCCCTTGAGAGAGCGCAGCTTGAGTTGCGCTTCTTGTTTTTTCTGCTCCGTGCGGGCTCTCGCGCCTCAGAAGGCGCTGCCGCCCGCCAGCGCGTCAGAACGCGCTTAGTGCTTTCGTGTCTCAAACTCGTGGAACTCGCTCATGAACGGCGCGGCGACGGCGGCGTTCAGCTTGCAGTCGAGGAAGAGCGGGCCGTCCGGCTTGGCCAGCAGCGGCGCCAGCTTCTGCAGCTCGTCGAGGGTGCGGATGGTTGCCGCCTGGAAGCCGAAGGCCTCGGCGACCGGCGCGTAGTCGACATCCGGGAACACCGACTTGGCCACCGGCAGATCGCGCATCTTGAGGAAATGCAGCTCCGCGCCGTAGGCGCAGTCGTTCATCAGCACGATGACCAGCGGCAGATCCTCGCGCACCACCGTTTCCAGCTCGCCCATGGTCATCAGGAAGCCGCCGTCGCCGATCACCAGGACGGTGGTCTCGTCGGGCCGCGCCCTGGCCACGCCGAGCGCGGTGCCGAAGCCGAGTCCGATCGAGGCGAAGTCGCTGGTCAGCTTGAAGCGGCCCGGATCCGGCACCGACAGATAGGGCACGATGCCCAGGAAGTTGCCGGCGTCGTAGACCAGGTTGCGCCTGGCCGGCAGGAGCTTCTCCAGCGCCACACCCAGCGCGCGGGGATCGACCGTGCGCGCCGTGTTGGCCGGCTCGAAGTCCCGGGCGATGTCGAACTCGCGCAGGAAACGCAGCGTCTCCTCGGAGCGGAACGGCCGGTCGGCGTTGGAGCCGGGCGGCAACGCCGCGAGAAGCGCCTGCGCCGCCAGCTTGGCATCGCCCACCACGGCGACGTCGGCGGGATGCCAGCGGCCGATATGGCCGCGATCCGCATCGACCTGGATCAGCGGCACCTTGGGCAGCGAATGGCCGAAGCTCATGGTGAGGAGATTGAGGCCGGCGCCGAACACCAGCACGCAATCGGCCTGGTCGATCATGCGCCGGGCGGCGGAATGCGAGAAGGAACCGACGATCCCGAGATTGCCGGGGTGGCCGCGGAACATGTCCTTGCCGCGCGCCGAGGTGACCAGCAGGGCGCCGATGCGATCGGCCAGCTGCTCGAGCTCCGCCTTGGCGCCGGCGCGATGGGCGCCCAGGCCCGCCACGATCAAGGGCTTGCGGCTCTGCCGCACCAGCGCCGCGGCCGCTTCGATCGCCTGCGGGCGCGGCGCCGCAGGAGGCCGGGGCTGCTTCTGCGCCGGCGGCGCACTGCCGAGATCCATGTCGGCGAGCTGGACGTTGACCGGCAGCAGCAAGGCCGCCGCTCCGCCCTGCAGCGCCGCGGCTGCAGCGTCCGCCAGCGCGCCGCGTGCGGTTTCGGGACTGGTCGCGACGAAGGTGCGGATGCCGGCGGCGGCCAGCACGGCTGCCGCATTGAACGCCTTGTAGTCCGGGCCGACCCCATTGGCGGCGCTTGCCGACACAGCGGCATCGCCGGAGATGATCAGCACGCGCGAGCCGGCGCGGCTGGCATAGGTGGCGGCGTGCAGCCCGTTGGCGGTGGCGGGCCCGCGTCCGATCACCGCCACGCCGAGGCCGCCCGTGGCATAGGAGAAGCCCTCGGCCATGGCGATGGCGTTGTTCTCGTGGCGCGCGCCGTAGAAGCGGATGCCGGAACTGTCGAGCGCCGTGGCGAAGACCGCGGTGTCGTCGCTCATCAGGCCGAAGACCTGTTCGACGCCGAGCGCCTTGATGTCATCGACGAGCACCTGATAGGTCGGCGACCGGCGCTCCGTTCCGCCGGCTGCTCCTTTGAGCATGGTCATTGGATCCTCCCTTGCCGCGTCATTCATCAACGCCCCGTTGCCAGCAATGGTCAAGGCTCGGTTGTCGGAAGGCGGACGGCCCGCCAGGCGACGCCGATCCGACAGCCTTCCCGCAACACGCAAATTGCGCTAAGAGCAGCCACATGCACACGCGTTTCTCTGTTGTCGATAGCCGATGCCGACTCTCGACCCGTGACGGCGTTGCACGCGCTCGGGCTTCATGAATCGGCGACAAAGGTAACCTTCGGCCCGTTTTCAGAGCTGCAGTCCGCCGCCGCCGATAGTACCGGCGGCTTTTTTGTGCCGAGAAGGAGAACAGCCATGACCAATGCAGTAGCGGAAGCACAATGACTCCCGCACCCATCAAACCCTTCATTTCTGCCGACGATCTGGACAAGATCGACATTCGGGTGGGAACCATCCTCGCCGTCGAGAACGTGGCGAATTCCGACAAGCTGGTGAAACTCCTGGTCGAATTCGGAGACCATAAGCGCACAATCGTCGCGGGTATGAAGAAGGAAAGGCAAGATCCAAAGGCCGAGGTTGAAGGCAAGCAGGCGCTATTCGTCGTCAATCTCGAGCCTCGCAGAATGGCTGGTGAGGTGTCCGAAGGAATGCTCTTCGACATCGGGTACGCCGACAAGGTCGTGCCGGTGCTCGCTGTTCCCGAGAAGTCCATCCCCAACGGAACGCGCGCCGGTTAGTCTTCGCTGGGGGCGCGCCCCAGCCTTCTTCTCCTCAGCTCAGGCTGCCGGGATAGTCGCGCCAGATCGACGGCTCCAGCTTGAGGTGGGTGGCTGCCGGAAACGTCGCCGTCCAGTGCCGTGCGCACTCGGCGCTGGTCGCGTTCCACAGCGCCGGCAGGCTTTGCGCATGGTCGAGGAACTGCTCCAGCATGTGCAGCCGGTTGGGCCAGCCGATGCCGTGCGGATGCAACACCATGGTGAACTGCCGGCCGCGCTTGTACTGCGCGTCGAGCTCGGCCTTCCAGTTGCGGAACAGCGTGTCGGGATTCTCAAGGCCAGTGCCCTTCTTGGGGAACAGCAGGAAGAACTGGTCATCGAAGTGATAGTAGTAGGGCAAGGTCAGGATCGCGCGACGGCTGGCGAAATCCGTCACCCAGTAATGCGGCACGTCGTCGGCCAGGCCGTTGCCGAAATAGTCGTAGCCGTCCTCGATCAGAAGATCGACGGTGTGGCCGCTCACGGCGCCGCCGGCGAACTTGTCGGAGGGCCGCGGCAGCGAGAACCAGCCCGACGGCCGTTGGCCCACGATCCTGGTCAGGATCTCCGTCGTGCGTGCGAGCCGCGCCTTTTCCTCGTCGCGGCTGAGCAGGCTCACATCCTCGTGCTTGAAGCCGTGCGCGGCGATCTCGTGGCCCTCGCCGCGCAAGGCGCGGATCGTGTCGGCGTGGATCTCGGCCATCACGGCCGGCACCGCGAAGGTCGCCTTGAGGCGGCGGCGGCGCAGCCCGTCGGCGAGCGCCGCCAGGCCGCCATGCATGCCGAAATAGGCATCGGGCGTCGCCAGGTCCTGCGGCGTGATGCCGGCGGGGCCGCAGGGCGGGGCAAGGTCGACGACGATGCGGAAGCAGCAGCGTTGCTCGTCCGGCCAGGTCACCTCGGAGTCCAGAAGGCTCTTCTCGTCGCTGATCGTGTAGCGTTCCTTCCACGGCATGGCGCGGCTCCTGTCAGCTTGCGGGATGGAGGCTGAGGACGTGGCGCGCCACCTGCTCGCAGGTCGGGAACCACACGCCGGGCAGGCGCTTCATGCGCTCGATCAGGCGGTCGAGCATGGCGATGCGCAGCGCCCGGCCCGAGACGAAGGGATGCATGCAGATGTTGAGGTAGCCGCCTTGCCGGTACTGCTGCAGGAAGGCCGCCCACCAGATCTCCTCGACGTGCTCGGGGTCCATCATGCGCTGCGCGTCGTTCTCGGTGTTGAGCCAGGCGAAGCTGAAGAACATCGCGTCGTCGATGACGTAGTGGAACGGCAGGTTGAGCAGCGCCTTCGAGCCGTCGGGCTCGCTGATGTAGTGCGGGCGATGATCGGGCGTGTCGTGCGAATTGTAGATGTAGCCCTCCTCGAGCAGCAGCTGTCGGGTGTGCCAGCTCCGCGTGCCGACCGGGCGCTTTCCAGTCAGCTTCTCGATCGCGTCCTTCGCCCGGCGCAGGTGCTCGCGCTCCAGCGCGGGATCCTTGGGCACCTGGTGCTCCCACATGTGGTCGGCGATCTCGTGCCCGCTTTGCGACGCCGCCTTCACCGCCTGCGGGTAGAGCTCGCAGATGCGGCCGGGGGTGAAGATCGTCGCCTTGATGGCGTGGCTGTCGAACAGCTCGATCAGACGCCAGATGCCGACCCGCCCGCCGAACTCACCCTTGGCGAGCTGCATCGGCGGC
>JABCYT010000209.1 GCA_013290035.1 Alphaproteobacteria bacterium | reverse complement strand
CTAATACCCGACGGGCCCGCGTTTCGCCGCCTTCTCGGCGCCGTTCTGGAACGAAGCGGCGTGAACGGCGGCAACGACAGGGAGTAGCCCGGATGTCACTCGAATTGCTGATGTTGGGCAACGTGCCGGTCGCACACATGGTCGAACGCGCCCGGCTCGCGGAGGCCAACGGCTACGACACGCTGTGGGTCGCCGACGAGCGCTTCTATCGTGAGGTCTATTCGACCCTGGCCATCCTCGCCCAGCACACCAGGAGCGTTCATCTTGGGACATGCGTGACCGACCCGTTTAGTCGCCATCCGGCGCTGACGGCGATGGCCATCGCCACCCTCGACGAGATTTCCAACCGACGCGCGATCCTGGGCTTCGGCGCCGGCATCTCGGGCTTTGCCGAACTGGGCATCGTGCGCAAGAAGCCGGCCGTTGCCATCCGCGAGGCGATCCACGTCGTCCGCGCGCTGCTGAAGGGCGAAGCGGTCGACTTTCATGGCGACGTGATCGGCTTCACCAACGGCAAGCTTTCCTTCAAGCCCGTCCGATCGGACATTCCCGTCTACGTCGCGAGCAACGGCCCGCTCGGCCAGCGCATGACCGGCGCCGTCGCCGACGGCGCGATCATGGAGGGCTGCGGCAATGTCGAGGAGGTCAAGGCCTTCCGCGCCATCCTCGCGGAGGGCGCCCAGCGCAAGGGCCGCGATCCCGCCGCGGTGAAGGTGGTGGCACGTCTCAACGCCTGCGTCGGCGCGGACGGCCGCAAAGCGCGCGACGCGCTGCGGCCGGGCGTGGCGCGCATGCTGGCGGCGGGCCGCTTGAAGTTCATGACCGCCCAGGCGCAAGGCCTCACCCTGACGCCCGAGCAGGTCGCGCCCTTCGCCAACGTCCGCTATGCCGACGGTGCCGCGCCCTATGCGCCGCTGCTGCCGCTGGTGACCGACCGCCATGTCGATGCCTTCACACTCGCCGGCACGGCCGACGAGGTCGCCGACCACATGAGCGCGCTCCGGCGTGCCGGCGTCGATGCGTTCCTCGTCATGCCGTTCGCCTGCGAGGGCTCCACGGCCGAGCAGACGCTGGTGACGCTCGGCAAGGATGTGTGGCCCAGCGTCAAGCGGCGGGCGTAAGGTCGCCTCGATGGGTTTTTCGTTCCACCGGCCCGACACGATCGACGCGGCGATCTCCTTCGCCGGCGTGCACGGCGAGGACGCGCGCTTCATCGCCGGCGGCACGGATCTCATCATCCAGATCAACCGGCGCCGGCTGGCGCCGCGGCATCTGATCAGCCTGGCCGGTCTCGGGCTCGACCGGATCAGCGAGACGTCCGGCGAGTACGTGATCGGTGCGATGGCGACGCACGACGCCGTCGTCACCTATCCCGGTTTCCAGCACGAGCTGATCGCGCTCGCCGAGGCCTCCGCGGTGATCGGCGGCCGCCAGGTGCGCAACATCGCCACCGTGGGCGGCAATATCGTCAATGCCTCGCCGGCGGCCGACCTCGTGCCCGTGCTGTTGACGCTCGACGCCGTAGTCGAGCTGCGCGGTCCGGCCGGCGCGCGCTCGCTGCCGCTCGATCGCTTCCTGGTGGAACGCGGCCGCACCGTGCGCCGTCCCGACGAGATCCTGACGTCGGTCCGCTTCGCCAAGCCACCGACGGCCAGCGCGACAGCGTTTCTCAAGGCCGGGCGGCGAAAAGCCATGGAGATCTCGGTGATCTGCGTGGCTGCCCACCTGGTGCGGGGCGGCAAGGCGCGGATCGCCGTCGGCGCCGCCGCGTCGCGTACGGTGCGCGTGCGCGACGCCGAAGCGCTGGTCGAGCGGCAGGGTGCCGGCGCCTTCCACGAGGCCGGCCGGCTCGCCGCCGCCGAGGTGACGCCGATCGACGACGTCCGCGCCTCGGCGCGCTACCGCGACCTCTTGGTCGCGGCGCTGGTCGAGCGGGCGCTTGCGTCCTGCGCCGAACGCATCGGCAAGGCCAACCCATGACGCGGCAGGCGCTCGATCTCACGATCAACGGCGAGAGCCATCAGCTCGCGGTCGAGCCGCACTGGTCGCTGCTGCACGTGCTGCGGCGCGAGCTCGGCATGACCGGCACCAAGGAAAACTGCCTCGAGGCCGAATGCGGCGTCTGCACGGTTCTGCTCGACGGCAAGGCGGTGAACGCCTGCATCCTGCTGGCCGAGCAGTGCCGCGGGCGCTCGATCGTCACCATCGAGGGGCTGGGCGACCCCGAGCACCTGCATCCGCTGCAGTCGGCCTTCATCGAGCACGGCGCCGTGCAATGCGGCTACTGCATCCCGGCGATGATCCTGACCGCCAAGTCCTTCCTCGACGAACGCCGCGGCCACGTGCCGAGCGAAGCCGAGGTGCGCGAGGCTTTGTCGGGCACCTTGTGCCGCTGTACCGGCTACCAGAAGATCGTCGAGGCCGTGATCGCCGCGGCCCGCCAGCTCAACTCGTGGCCCGAAGAAGCGCGGAGGGCGTCTTGAGCAGCTACGAAAGGCGCGTCGCCGGCAAGCGGCTGCCCCGCATCGATGGCATCGGCAAGGTGACCGGCAAGCATGTCTATGCCGCCGACTTCGCGCTGCCCGGCATGCTGTTCGGCAAGATCCTGCGCAGCAGCGAGGCCCATGCCCGCATCCGGCGGCTGGATGTCGCCAGGGCGCTGGCGCTGCCCGGCGTGCGCACCGTGCTCGGCGCCGGCGACATTCCCCAGATCCGCTTCGGCACGGCGATCAAGGACCGCACCATGTTCGCCCAGGGCGAGGTCCGCTTCCGCGGCGAGGCGATCGCCGCCGTGGCCGCGACGAGCCTCGAAGTCGCCGAGGCGGCGGTGCGCGCGATCGAGGTCGAGTACGAGCCGTTGCCCGCGGTCTTCGATCCCGAAGAGGCCCTGTTGCCCGGCGCGCCGCTGGTCCATGCCGGCTGGAGCGACTACCAGGCGCTGCCGGTGTTCGATCGCGAGGGCAACATCTCCGGCCGCTCGGCGATCGGCGACGGCGACCTCGAGGCGGGCTTCGCCCAGTCGTATCGCATCTACGAGCATCGTTTCACGACCCAGCACGTCCATCCGGGCTACACCGAGCCGCGCGCCGCCGTCGCGAGCTGGGACGGCAACGGCGACGTCATCGTCTGGAGCAACACGCAGCTTCCGTTCGACATGAAGAACATGCTGGCCGAGGTGCTCGACCTGCCGGCCAGCAAGGTGCGGGTGATCGTGCCCGGCATCGGCGGCGGCTTCGGCGGCAAGCTGCGCGTCGGTGTCGAGCATTACGCGGCGTGGCTGGCGCGGAAGTCGCGGCGCCCAGTCAAGCTGATCACCACCAGCGAGGAAGAGCTGACCGACGCCTATCCGCGCCAGCCCACGATCGTCACCTTGAAGACCGGCGTCACGCGCGACGGCAGGCTGCTGGCGCGCCAGGGCCGGGTGATCCTCGACTGCGGCGCCTTCGCCAACTCGGGCCCGGCGACGGCGGCGATCGCGCTGCAGGTGCTGGCCGGCCCCTACCGCACGCCGCACCTGGCCTTCGAGGGCATCGCCGTCTACACCAACAAGGGCGCGACGGGCTCGTTCCGCGCGCCGGCCGGGCCGATGGCCAACTTCGCCGTCGAATCGCAGATCGACCTCATTGCCGACGATCTCGGCATCGATCCGCTCGAGTTCCGTCTGCGCAACGTCTATCGCGAGGGCGACAAGGGACCGGCCGGCGAGACGCTGGCGAGCGTCAGCATCGAGGAGTGCCTGCGCAGGGCGGCCGACTCGATCGGCTGGAGCGAGCGCAAACCCCTCGGCAAGAAGGGCCACAGCCGCGGCAAGGGCATCGCCTGCTCGTGGTGGTTGACCACCGGCGGCTCGTCCGGCGTCTATGTCCGGATCAATCCCGACGGCACGGTGACCCTGGTGAGCGGCGCAGTGGAGCTGGGCAGCGGGGCGATCACCGGGGCCGCGCAGATCCTGGCCGAGGAGCTCGGCGTCGAGCTCGCCCAGATCAACGCCACCGACGTCGACACCCATGTCTCGCCCTACGACTATGGCGCCCAGGGCAGCCGCACGGCCTTCTCGGTCGGCAATGCCTGCATCGCGGCCGCCCGCGACCTCAAGCGCCAGATCGGCGCGCTTCTGGCCGGGCAATGGAACGTGCCCGCCGACAGCATCCGGCTCGAGGCGGGCAGCGTGGTGAGCGGCGAGAAGCGGATGTCGCTCGCCGACGTCGCTGCGTTGTCGCAGCGCTCCGGCGGCGGGCTGATCTCGCACGGCACGGCGATCCAGCCGATGCCGGTGTTCGATCCCAACCGGGTCAGGCACCATCCGCTGCCCGCCTGGACCAGCCACTCTTTCCATGCCCATGCCGTCGAGCTCTCGGTCGACCAGGTGACGGGCGAGGTTTCGATCGATCGCTACGTGGTGGCCCAGGACGTGGGCTACGCCATCAATCCGACCTACATCGAGGGCCAGATCGAGGGCGGTGTGGCCCAGGGCATCGGCCAGACCCTGAGCGAGGAGATCGTCTACGACGGCGGTCGCGTCTTGAACGCCAACCTCACCGACTACAAGATGCCGACCATGATGGACATGCCGCGCGTCGAGTGCATCCTGATCGAAAAGCCGAGCGTCAACGGTCCGTACGGCGCCAAGGGCGTGGGTGAACCGCCTTGCATCCAGCCGCCGGCGGCCATCGCCAACGCCGTCGCTGCGGCCACGGGGGTACGCGTGCAGTCGTTGCCGATCACGGCGGAGAAGATCGCCTTGCGCCTGGCCGGCAAGGCCGGAAAGGACGGTTGATGCAGGTGAGCGTGACGCTGTGGGGAAACCTGCGCCGCTTCGCGCCGCTGGGAGTCGGCCGGGCGGTGACGCAGGTCGCCGACGACGCAACGATCGAGGACCTCGTGGCCGAGCTGGGGGCCGAGCACGAGGTTTATGCCGCCGCCCTGAACGGCAAGGTGGTGGCGCTGTCGACGCGGCTCTCGCCCGACGATCGCGTCGCCTTGTTCGACCACCTGCACGGCGGTTAGGCCAAAGCGCGGGTTCGCGCCGAAGCGTGCGCCGCGCGCCAGTCTCGACGGGTTGCGGGGGCTCAGCTCCCTCCAAGGATCAACGTGCCGCATTCGACCTACCTGCCCGACCGCATGGGCACCGCCATCCTCTCGCCCGCCGATCCTGTCGAGGCCGGCAGCTTCCAGTCGTTCACCTTGGTCTACACGGCGGGCTATTTCGGCATCGACGACACCGGCTCGATCAAGATCGTGCAGCGCTTCGCGGGCGACATGGGACGGCCGCAAGGGAGCGATCCGAAGGCTGCGAACTACACCACGGTCGAGGCCTCGAACGGCGCGGTGCTCGACGTGCGCTACGATCCCAAGATGAACATCCGGCCGTGGGACAAGACCCTGTTTATCCGGGTGGTCCGTGGCTTCCTGAACGAAGGCGACACCATCACCGTGCGCTTCGGCGACCGCCGGCAGGGCTCGCCCGGCATGCGCATGCAGACCTTCGTCGAACCGACCTTCGAGTTCCGCGTCCTGGCCGATCCCTTCGCGACCTACAACTACGTCGAGCTGCCCCATCAGCCGACATTCCCGGTCGTCGCCGGCCCTGCGGTCCTGTGGAAGGCCGTGCTGCCGACCTTGCGCCAGTGCGGCGAGAGCTTCCGGCTGGGCTTCAAGGGCGAGGACAAATGGGGCAATCCGAGCGATCGGGTCGAGGGAACGTTCGGGCTGCGCGCCAATCTTGCGGTCGCCGGGCTGCCCGCGACGTTCTGCATGCGGCGCGGCGCGGCCGCCACGTCGATCGAGGGCCTGTCGGTGGCCGAGCCAGGTGACCTGCTGATCGACGTGCTCGATGCGACGGGCCGCGTGCTCTGCCAGACCAATCCGCTCCGCCTCGCAGCGGACGCGCCGCTCCGTTCCTACTGGTGCGATCTGCACGGCCAGTCGGAGGAGACGATCGGCACCAACTCGGCGCGCGAGCTGATCGAATTCGGGCGCGACAAGGCCTTCCTCGACGGCATGAGCCACCAGGGCAACGATTTCCAGATCACCACGCCGTTCTGGAACGAGTTGAACGAGCTCACCCGCGAGTACAACGAGGACGGCCGTTTCATCATCTTCCCGGGCTACGAATGGTCGGGCAACACCGGCCTGGGCGGCGACCGCAACGTGATGTTCATGCACGAGGGGCGGCAGATCCATCGGTCGTCGCACGCCCTGGTCGACGATCAGGCCGACGTCTGGAGCGACGCCAACAGCGCTAAAAGCCTGTTCCAGGCGCTGAAGGACGAGGATTGCGTCGTGTTCGCCCATATCGGCGGCCGCTACGCCGACATCAAGATGGCGCACGACGCGCGGATCGAACGCTCGGTCGAGGTTCATTCCGACTGGG
>JABCYT010000208.1 GCA_013290035.1 Alphaproteobacteria bacterium | reverse complement strand
CGGGCCGTCGCACTCGACCGCCTGACGCTCCGCCTGCAAACCCTGCCGCGCCGTGAGGGCTATTGGCTCGACACGGGCATGCTCAAGACCGGTTAGGACCATGGACACCGTCGATCTCAAACTGGCCCAGGACTGCGAGACGCTGGCCGTCGCCGCCAGCGAAGGCGTCAACTGGCTGAAAGGCGCGGCCGAGCAGTCGCCCACGGTGGCGCAGCAGGCGCCGTCGCTGATCAGCGAACTGCAAAAGGTCCGCAACCAGAGCCGCAAGCTGGCGCGCGCCGCCCGCCGCCGCATGTGCGTCGGCGTGTTCGGGCCGAGCCAGGCCGGCAAGTCCTACCTGGTCTCGATCCTGGCCAGCCGCGACGGGCGGCCGATGCAGGCGCAGTTCGGCGACCAGAGCTACGACTTCCTGCGCGAGATCAACCCGCCGGGCAATCGCGAATCGACCGGCCTGGTGACCCGCTTCGGCCTCGGCCTGAGCGCCGGCGACAAGGACTTCCCGGTCCGCGTGCGGCTCTTGACCCAGACCGACATCGTCAAGATCCTGGGCAACTCCTTCCTGCTCGACTTCGATCACCAGAAGGCGGCCTTCGAGCACCCCGACGGCGGCACCATCCGCAAGCGCCTGGCCGAGCTTCGCCTCAAGGCGGCGCCGGCGCCGCTGGGCGACCTCGACGCCGACGACGTGCTCGACCTGATCGAATATTTCGACACCTTCTTCGCCGGCGTCACCTCGGAGCTGCGCACCGATTTCTGGCGCGAGGCCATCGAGCTGGCGCCGCGCCTCTCGGGCCACGACCGCGCCCGGCTGTGGTCGGTGCTGTGGTACGACTTCCAGCCCTTCACCGACCTTTACCTCACGCTGTACGACGGGCTGCAGAAACTGTCCTTCGCGCCCGAGGCGCTGCTCGGTATGGACGCGCTGATCCCGCGCGAGAAGAGCATCGTCGACGTCCTCACGCTCGACCGTCTCGGCGCCGACGCCGAGGACACGCTGCAGGTGCGGCCCAAGCAGGCCGACGGCCGTTCCGCGGCCGATGCCGAGCTGCCGCGCTCGCTGATCTGCGCGCTCACCGCCGAACTTAGCGTCGCCATCGCCGAGAAGCCGTGGGATTTCTTCGACCACACCGACCTGCTCGACTTCCCGGGCGCCCGCTCGCGGCTGAAGCTCGCCAACTTGGCCGACGTCGCCAAGGCCAAGGGCGTGGCCGAAGGCGCCAATCCGCTGCGCGAGCTGCTGCTGCGCGGCAAGGTCGCCTATCTCTTCCAGCGCTACTCGGCGGAGCGCGAGCTGTCGGCCATCCTGCTCTGCATCCCCGACGGCAACCAGGAGGTCCGCGACCTCTCCGACATGATGACGGCGTGGATCGACCAGACGATCGGCGCCACCCCGGCCGATCGCGCCAAGCAGAAGAACGCGCTGTTCCTGGTGCTGACCAAGATGGATCGCGAGTTCGAGCAGAAGGCGGGCGAGACCGAGGAATCGCGCAAGCTGCGCTGGTCGGCCAGGCTCAACAACTCGCTGATCAACAATTTCCGCGGCGAGTGGCCGGCCAACTGGGACGGCCAGCCGTTCGACAACACCTTCTGGCTGCGCAATCCGACGGTGATCGACGAGCGGCTGATGGACTACGACGCCGGCCGCGAGCAGGGCATCGCCGAGGCGTTCGCCGCTCGCGCGCTCGAGCTGCGCGGCCATTTCATGGAGAATGCCGACGTCCGGCGCCATTTCGCCGATCCGGCGCGCGCCTGGGACGAGGCCTTCAGGGCCAATGACGGCGGCGTGGCCTATCTGGTGAAGAGCCTGACGCCGGTCTGCGATCCGGCGATCAAGCGCGCCCAGGTGCGCGGCCAGCTCGAAATCCAGATCCGCCGCCTGGTCGACCGCCTCGCCGGCTTCCACAGCGCCGCCGACGGCGATTCCCGTGCCAAGAAGCGCGATCTGGTGCATACCGTGCTGCGCGGGCTGTCGACCTGCATCCAGCAGCAGCTGTTCGGCGAGCTGATGGCCGCCCTGCAGATCGCCGATTCGGCGCTGCGCGAGATCTATTTCCGCATCTCCACCGCGCGGCCCTCGGATGAAACCAACGGCCGGAACGGCAAGCCACCGACCCAGGTGGCCCAGTCGACCGGCGCCGCCGTCGATCTCGGCGCCATCTTCGCCGACGTGTTCGGCGAAGATGCCGGCCGCAGCGCGCCGCCCTCGGGCGTGCTGGAAGACCGCGCCGAGCGTTTCGCCCGCGAGGCGGCGGAGTACTGGCTGGAGAACATGCGGCGCATCGGCGCCGATGAGAAGGCGCTGTCGCATTTCGGCGTCGACCGCCAGCATCTCGGCTGGCTGATCGACGAGCTGGTGGTGGGCGCCCATCGCCTGAAGCTGCTCGACCAGCTGAGCCACGAGGTGCGCGAGCTGGAGAACGCCGCCAACGCCAAGTGGGAGGAGATCGCCGAGCGCCAGGTGCGCACCGCCTCCTCGACCCTGAACGGCTATGTGAGCGCGATGGGCTTCGACCGCCTGCCGCTCGACCAGCGGCCGGGCCTGCCGCCCAATGCGCCGATGCGGCGCGTCTTCGAGGGCCCGACGATGGTGAACGGCGCGCCGAAGCTCAGCGAGGATCCGCAGCCGATCTACGCCGACTACTGCAGGGACTGGATGCGGGCCTTCCTGCAGCTCGCCATGGACAATGTCGGTTACGAGGGCGGCCGCGAGATCACGCCGGAGCAGAACGACCGGCTGGGCGCCATCCTGCGCGCCGTGCCCGCCTAAGGCGGCGTCGTGCCGATCCGCGCTTCCGTCGAGGGCCTGCCCGAGCCGGGCCACGCCATCTTGAGGATCAGCGATCTTGACGCCGCGCCGGAGGGGCTGGCGATCTCGATCCAGCGCCAACAGGGTCCCGATTCGCATCTCGCCGACGACGGCTGGCGGCGCACCGAGGCCTGGCTGCTGCCCGAAAGGGTCGAGCGCAAGCGCAGTGTAATGGAATTCCATCTCGGGCCGGAGATCTGCGATCGGCTGGCCGGCATCGCCACCGTTCGGCTGCGCGTGAAGGAGCCCGATATCGGCGTCGTCGCCACGACCGTGATCGCCTGGCCGGCGATGCTGACCTCGGGCGCCACCGATCCGTCGAGCCGGCTCTACGACGATACGGTGCGCCTGCACCGCGCCGCGGCGCCGCCGCCTCCGCCGCCAGAGCCGGCACCCGAGCCGGAGCCGGAACTGCCGCCGCCTCTACCGCCGCCGCGGCCCGAGCTGCGCGCTTCGCGCGCCCTCGATCCCGGCCCACGCCGGCGTTCCGGCGCCGTGGGCTGGCTGATCACCGCGATCGTGCTCGTGGCACTCGCGGGCGGCGGCTACTACGCCTACACGACCTATTTCCAGAAAGAGGCCCAACCCGTTGCCGAGGCGCCGAGCGCGCCAGTCGCACCAACACCGACACCGGATCTCGGCATGGCCAAGAAGTCGGTGCGCGACGTGGTCGGCGAATATCTCGCTACCAAGCCCACGCCCGAAGCGATGCTGGCCAAGGCGCGCGACTACGCCAAGGCGGGCGACATGGCCGCCGCCTTCCTGCTCTTCCGCCGCGCCGCCGAAACCGGCAACGCGGCCGCCCAGCTCGAACTCGCCGCTTTCTTCGACCCGCTGAGCCAACCGGCGCGCGGCGGCTTCACGCCCGACGGCGCGCGCGCCGTCGACTGGTACGAACGTGCGGCGCTGGCGGGCAACAGCGAGGCGCAGCGCAAGCTCGGCCTGCTGCTGGCCAAGGGCGGCGCGGGCCTGGCGGCCGATACGGCGAAGGCCAAGACCTGGCTGCAACAGGCGGCGGCGCAGAACGACGCCGACGCCAAGAAGGCGCTGGAGGCACTGCCGAAGTAGCCGTCGCCGGCCGCTTCCGGCTCCAGTCGACAAGAAAGTGGAGCGCTCCTAGAGCGCCATTCTGGTGTGCAGATCCACCATGATCCACAGGCTGCCGCCCAGCATGATGCCGAGCAGGACGGCGGTGAAGGCGATCGCCAGCAGGTTCTCGCGCGGCGTCGTTGCAAAGTTCAAATGCAGGAAGAAGCGCAGGTGGACCAGGATCTGCAGCACCGCCGCCGCGGCGATGACATAGATGATGCGTGACGGCGGCAGCGCGTGGGTGGCGACCAGGTAGAAGGGGATCGCCGTCAGCACGACGGCGAGCACGAAGCCCACGAAGTAGGAGAGAAGGCCGTGGCGTTCCATCACAGCAACCCCGGAAGGTAAACGACCGAGAAGATGCCGACCCAGGCGATATCGAGGAAGTGCCAGAACAGGCCGAGCCGGAACAGGCGCGAGACCACCGGCACGGAGAGTCCCTTGAAGAGGACCTGGCCGCTCATGATCAGGATCCAGATCAGGCCGACGCTGACATGCGTGCCGTGGGTGCCGACCAGGGTGAAGAAGGCCGACAGGAAGCCGCTGCGGTCGGGCCCCGCGCCGGCTGAGATCAGGCCCAGGAACTCGCGAATCTCGAGGAAGATGAAGCCCGCGCCCAGCACGAAGGTCAGGAGCAGCCACGACAACACGGCCGGACGGCTGCCCGCCTTCGACGCCAGCGAGGCGAAGCCGAACGTGGTGCTGCTCACCAGCAGCAGCACCGTCTCGAGCGCGGCATTGTTCAGGCTGAACAGCGTCTTGCCGGACGGTCCGCCCGCCGTGTTGCCGACCATGATGCTGTAGGTCATGAACAGCAGGCCGAAGATCACGGCGTCGCCCATCAGGTAGAGCCAGAAGCCCAGCGCGCGCTGCTCGTGGGTTTCCGACAGCGGTTCGTGGCCGGACGGCATCGCGGCGACGTCGACGCTCATCGCCGGCTGCCGATCTGGTTTCGGAGCGCGCGGTAGCGCGCCACCTCGATGCGCTCGACCTCGGCGGCCGACAGCACGAACTCGGACTCGTCATCGGAGGCGCGCAAAGCCAGCGTCACCCACATGGCAAGGCCGCACACGATCACCAGCCACCAGATCTGCCAGACCACGCCGAAGCCCAGCACGAAGGCCAGCCCGCCCATTACGACGCCGACGGCGGAATTCTTCGGCATCTCGATGTCCTCGTAGGCGCGCGGCGGCCGGTAGACCACGCCACGCTCCTTCATGTCGACCAGCGGCTCGCGGTCGCGGATCTCGGGCAACACCGCAAAATTGTAGGGCGGCGGCGGCGACGAGGTCGCCCATTCGAGCGTGCGGCCATCGTAGGGATCGCCGGTGACGTCGGCTGCCTTGCGCCGGTCGCGGATGCTGACGGTGAGCTGGATGACCAGGCAGGCGATGCCGATCAGGATGAGGACCGCGCCCATCGACGCCGCGATCAGCCAGGGCTGCCAGCTCGGGTCGTTGTACTGTTCCATGCGCCTGGGCATGCCCATGAAGCCCAGCACGTAGAGCGGCATGAAGGCGAGATAGAAGCCGATCATCCAGAACCAGAAGGCCGCGGTGCCCCACGGCTCGTTCATCCTGAAGCCGAACGCCTTGGGGAACCAGTACATGTAGCCGGCGAGATAGCCGAACAGCACGCCGGGGATGATCATGTTGTGGAAGTGCGCGACCAGGAAGGTCGTGTTGTGCATCAGGAAGTCGGCCGGCGGCATGGCCAGCAATACGCCCGTCATGCCGCCGATGACGAAGGTCACGATGAAGCCCACCGTCCACAGCATCGACGGATGGAAGGTGATGCGGCCGCGATACATGGTGAGCAGCCAGTTGAACACCTTAACGCCGGTCGGCACGGCGATGATCATGGTGGTCACGCCGAAGAAGGCGTTGACGTTGGCCGACGAACCCATGGTGAAGAAATGGTGCAGCCAGACGGTGAAGGAGAGGATGGCGATCGCCGCGGTGGCGTAGACCAGCGATTCGTAGCCGAACAGGCGCTTCCGGGAGAAGGTCGACACGACCTCGGAGAACACCCCGAACGCCGGCAGGATCAGGATGTAGACCTCCGGATGACCCCAGATCCAGAACAGGTTGGGGTAGTTCATCATGTTGCCGCCCAGCTCATTCGTGAAGAAATGCATGCCGAGCAGGCGGTCGAGCACCAGCAGGCCGCAGGCCACGGTGAGCGCCGGGAAGGCGAAGGCCATCAGCACGGAGGTGCAGAGCGCCGTCCAGGTGAACGGCGTCATGCGCATCAGGCCCATCCCGGGGGCGCGGCGCTTCAGGATGGTGACGACGAAGTTTATGCCCGACAGGGTCGAGCCGATGCCGCTGATCAGGAGCGCCCAGATCCAGTAGTCGACGCCGACGCCCGGATTGGCCTCGATGCCCGAATAGGGCGGATAGCCGGTCCAGCCGGCGGTCGAGAACTTGCCGATCACCAGCGACACCATGACCAGCGCCGCGCCGGCCGAGGTCAGCCACAGGCTGAGCG
>JABCYT010000207.1 GCA_013290035.1 Alphaproteobacteria bacterium | reverse complement strand
GAGGTGACGGCGCCCGGGGTGGCCGTGCGGCCGCCATCGACGACGTAGTGGGCACCGGTGATGTTGCCGGCCAGGTCCGAGCACAGGAACAGGACCGTGTTGGCGACTTCCTCGGCCGTGCCGTAGCGTCCGATCGGGATGGACGACTGATAGGTCGCCTCGACCTTGCCGGGATTGGCCGGATTGAGCTGCTTTTCCAGGTCATGGATCATGCGGGTGTCGATGGGACCGGGGCACACCGCATTCACCCGGATGCCGTGGCGCGCCACTTCGCCGGACGCCGTCTTGGTCAAGCCGAGCACGGCATGCTTGGAGGCGACATAGGCCGGCATGCCGGGCGATCCCATCAAGCCGGCAACGGACGCGGTATTGACGATCGCGCCGCCGGTCTTCTGGACCAGCATCTGCTTCAGGACATACTTCAGTCCGAGGAACACGCCCTTGACGTTCACGGCCATCACCGTGTCGAACATCGCCTCGTCGCAATCGGCGATGTTCGCGACCTTGCCTTCGATGCCGGCATTGTTGTGGAAGCAGTCGATCCGCCCAAAGGCGCCGACCGCCTTGTTCACATAGGCCTGCACCGATTCGGCACGCGTGACGTCCGCCTGGACGAACAGCGCCTCGCCGCCCTGCTGGCGGACGATGCCCGCCGTCGCCTCGCCGCCCGTTGCGTCGCGATCCACGATCACGACCTTGGCGCCGCGGCCGGCAAAGCCCAGCGCCGTGGCGCGCCCGATGCCGTTGGCGCCACCCGTGATCAACGCCACCTTGTTGTGGAAATTCATTTTCGTCCTCCCGGGTCCGGATCGCTAGATCATCTTGCGCACGATGTGCCGACGGTTCGAGGTGAAGGGCCGCACCTCGCTGGGCCAGCGCCCCTTCTCCGCCGCCGTCGCCCATTCCTTGCTCAGCAACACATCCGGACTGTCGATCTCGTAGATCGCCACGTAATTGGGCTCGCTGCCGCCGTCGAGCAGCTTGCGCTCGCCGGCGAGATTGAAGGCGGCAGGCTCGGTCTTCAGGCGCGAGACCGCCCTGACGCCGGGCACCTTGAGCAGCAGAGGCACGTGCTCGGTATCATAGACCTCGTTGAACAGCGCTTCCTTCTCCTTGGTCACATCCATGCTGACGATGAACAGGTATTTGGTGGCGATTGGCATGTCTCTCTCCCTATTCCAGCGCACAACGCTCTTTAGCACGGACTGCGGCCGGTCCGCTCAATCGTCTTCGGCGGCAACGGCCGCGCCGGCAGCGACTCCCCGCTTCAGCGTGACCAGGGGCCGACCGGAGTGGCAATGCGTCTCGATGGCCTCGAGCGAAAGCCCGGTCGTCTCCGGTACCCGCGTCATGGTGAAGAAGATTCCTCCCAGGCAGATGACGGCGAAGATCGTGAAGGTGAAGGCGAGACCCGGCCCGGCGAGCATCAACGGGAAGGAGAAGACGACGATGAAGTTGAAGCCCCAGTTGCTGATCGAGGCCATGCTCATGCCAAGCCCACGCACCCGCAGCGGAAAGATCTCCGACATCATGACATGCGGAAGCGGCCCCAGGCTGATGGCGAAAGAGGCGATGTAGAGCAACAACACCACGATGATGACCCATGACGGCACCAGCGTGGGCTCGATGACGGCGAGCACGATGACGAGCATCGCAGCCGACGCGCCGGCAAACCCCAGGATCAGCAAGGGGCGTCGCCCGATCCTATCGATCAGGAACATCGCCAGCACCGTGGTCAGCAGATTGACCGTTCCGACACCGACCGTCGCCAGCATCTGCGTGCTGGCGCTGTCGAAACCGGCGTGGCTGAAGATTTGCGGCGCATAGTAGATCACGGCATTGATGCCGCTGAGCTGCTGCAGGAAGAAAAGGCCTACGGCGACGATCAGCGCCGGTCGTATGGCCGGCTCCAGCAAGGCCCGGTAACCGGTTTTCCGGCCGGCCTGGGCTTGCGCGCTGCGGACCATCTCGTCGAGCTCCCCGTCGACGGGCCAGCCTGCGGCGCGCAGGCGCCGCAGGCTGGCCCGTGCGTCGTCGGGGAAGCCCTTGAGCACCAGCCAGCGCGGCGATTCGGGAAGGAAGGCAAGGCCTGCGAGGAACAGAAGTCCCGGCACGGCGCCGAGGCCGAACATCGTCCGCCACGTGCCGTCGCCGGAGATGAACAGGCCGGTCAGGTAGGACACGAGGATGCCGATGGTGATCGCCAGCTGATAGGTCGAAACCAGCGCGCCGCGGATCCGATGCGGCGCGGTTTCGGCGATGTAGAGCGGAGCGCCGACCGCCGCGACCCCGATCGCCAATCCCAGGATGAGACGGGCCAACACCAGCATCCAGACCGCGGTGATCGCGGCGGCGATCAGCGCGCCGAGCGCGAACAGGGCCGCCGCCGCCATCAGCACCCGGCGGCGGCCGAACCGATCGATGATCCGACCGGCGAGGCCTGCAGCAGCCAACGCGCCGAGCGGCACCGCCGCGGTCATGAAGCCGGCGACCAGCGGCCCCATCGGGAAGTCCTTGTCGAGCGAGGGCCGGACGACGGCGATCACGCCCTCGTCATAACCGAACAGGAACCCCGCAATCGCTGCAACGGTCGCCAGGAAATAGATCATCGCGGTCTCACGCGCCGCCGATGACGATGACTCCCTCGCCGCCGGCGTAAAGCTTGTCGACCAGCGCTTTGCGCCGCTCGAGCGTGGCGCGCTGGTTGATGTAGCCCTTGTCGGTGATTTCGTGGCCGTCGACCGAAGGCGGTTCGACCATCAGCAGCGCGCGCCTGACCTGCATCGACGAGCCCTTGCCCTCGGCGTTCATCCGGGCGAGGCCATCGCGCAGCGCGCCGACCACGGCGGGATGGGCCAGCAGCTCGGCCGTCGTCATCTTGGCGCCGCGGTCGTCCACGAGCTCGCGGCAGGCGGCGATGTTGGGGAAGCCCAGCAGGCCGACATGGTCGCGGTCCTGGCCGCAGATCACGGCATCCTGCAGCACCGGCGTCGCCGCCGCGATCGCCGTCGTCCGCAAGGTGCCGACCAGCACGAAGGTGCCGCTCAGGAGCTTGAAATCCTCGACCACCCGGCCGTCGAAGATCAGGCCCCAGCTCGGATCCTCGGGATCGACGAAGCGGCCGGCGTCGCCGATCTTGTAAAAGCCCTCCTCGTCGAACATCTCGGCCGTGAGATCGGGCCGACGGTGATAACCCGGCGTCACGATCACGCTCTTCAGGCGAAGCTCGTAGCGTCCCGTCTCGCCGGTCGGCACGAGCTTGAGCTGCACGCCGGGAAACGGCAGGCCGATCAGGCCGACCCGCTCCGACGCCCAATGCACGGTGGTCGCAGTCGGCGCCGTCTCGGTCGAACCCCAGCCGGTGACGAAGGGCAGCCGGTAGCCGGTATGCCTCACCGCCAGCGCTTCCATGCGCTCATAGAGGTCGGACGGCAGGGTGGCGCCGCCATAGGCGAGCGAGTTCAGGTTCTTGAAGAAGCGCCTGGCCAGCGCCTCGTCCTTCTCGAGGGCCGTCGCCAGCATGGCGTAGCCCGCCGGCACGTTGGCGAAATAGGTGGGCGAGACCTCGCGCAGATTGCGCAAGGTCTCCTCGAACAGGCCGGGCAGCGGCTTGCCGTCGTCGATATAGGTCGTGCCGCCCTCGGCGAGGTTGCCCTGGAAGGTGGCATTGCCGCCCATCGTGTGGTTCCACGGCAGCCAGTCGAGCTGGACGGACACGGGATCGCCGGGCTGGCGCGTGCGCGCCATCTGGCCCATCGCCAGGTTGGCGCACATCATCTCGTGGGTGTTGATCACCGCCTTGGGCATGCCGGTGCTGCCCGAGGTCAACAGGAACTTGCCCACGGTCTTGGGCTCGATCTGCTCGATCGACTTCGCTACCGCGTCCGTCGCCCGGGTGGCCAGAAGCTCGCTCCAGGGCAGCGACTGCATCCGGGGCGGCGCCTTGTCGACATGCACCAGCAGCACGCCCTCAAGCTCGAGGGCGGCCAGCGCGCGGGCATAGATCTCGCCGCTCTGCACGAACACCAGGCCGGGCTTGATCAGGTCGAAGACGTAGCGGAGCTTGGCGTGGTCCTGGCTCATCACCGAGTAGGCCGGCGAGACCGGCGCCAGCGGGGCGCGCGCCTGCATCGCCGCCATGCCGAGCAGCGCGAATTCGATCGAGTTCGACGACAGGATCATGACCGGCTTGTCGGGGCCAAAACCGCGGTCGAGCAGAGCCTGGGTCACGGCATCGACCTGCCGCTTGGCCTCGGCGTAGGTCACTTTCAGCCAGTCGCGATCCGGCCCGCGACGCTGCGCCAGCCACACCCGCTCGGGCGCCGCGGCCGCCCACTTGGCGAGGAAAGCCGGCACGTGCCGTTCGTAGGGCTTCAGGGCGTGGTTGGACTGCAGCAGGATGGTGCCGTCATGGCGCTTCTCGATCCTGACGTCGCGGCTCAGGAACTCGATCGGCTTGAAAGGCGTTTGCATCACGCTGTCCAACGGCATTTCTCCCGGTGCTCTGTCTTGCCCGATTTAGGGACGGCACCCGGCGACGGGCAAGGGAGCGTTTCAGGCCATGCCGCCCAGCAGTTTCTCGGCGCCTGCCCGCCGGCATTGACGGCAAGCCGAGCCCGATCGCGCAGCCCGGCCACTCCAACGCACGGTGGGCTGGGAATTACAGCACAACTGTGGCAAAAGGAGAGGAAGAAACAACCGTCCTAATGGGCGAGCAAGCTGGGAGCGAAACGATGACGTCGTACCAAACTGCGGCCGCGCGGCCGCCGTCCGGCCGCTGGCTGCAGCTGCTGATCGGCATCGTCTGCATGGTGATGATCGCCAACCTCCAGTACGGCTGGACGCTGTTCGTCGGGCCGATCGGGCAGAAGCACGGCTGGGACCGTGCGTCCATCCAGGTCGCCTTCACCATCTTCGTGCTCACCGAGACATGGCTGGTGCCGATCGAAGGCTGGTTCGTCGATCGCTACGGCCCCAAGATCGTCGTGGTGATCGGCGGCGTGCTGGTCGGCATCTCGTGGATGCTGAACGCCTATGTCGGTTCGCTGGCCATGCTCTACGTCTCCGCCGCGATCGGCGGCATCGGCGCCGGCGCCGTCTACGGCACCTGCGTCGGCAATGCGCTGAAATGGTTTCCCGACAGGCGTGGCCTGGCCGCCGGCCTAACCGCGGCGGGCTTCGGTGCCGGCTCGGCGCTCACCATCATCCCGATCCAGGCCATGATCCGCAGCTCCGGCTACGAGGCGACCTTCTTCTGGTTCGGACTCGGCCAGGGCCTCGTGGTCTTCGTCCTCGGCTGGCTGCTGCGCGCCCCGCTGACGGGCGAGGTGCCGGCCTCGACGCATGTGCAGCAGTCGGCGCGCAGCTACACGCCCGTCGAGATGCTGCGCACGCCGATCTTCTGGGTGATGTACCTGATGTTCGTGCTGGTCGGCGCCGGCGGCCTGATGGCCACGGCGCAGCTCGCCCCGATCGCCAACGACTTCAAGGTCGCCGGCGTGCCGGTGACGCTGATCGGCATCACCCTGCCCGCGCTCACCTTCGCGCTGTCGATCGATCGCGTGCTGAACGGCATCACGCGGCCGTTCTTCGGCTGGGTGTCGGACCATATCGGGCGCGAGAACACCATGTTCATCGCCTTCTCCCTGGAGGCGGTCGGCATCTGGGCCTTGAGCACGATGGGCCATGACCCGGTGATGTTCGTGCTGCTGAGCGGGCTGGTGTTCTTCGCCTGGGGCGAGATCTACAGCCTGTTCCCCTCGACCTGCACCGACGTGTACGGGACCAAGTACGCCACGACCAACGCCGGCCTGCTCTATACGGCCAAGGGCACGGCGTCGCTGCTGGTGCCGCTGGGCAACGTGCTGATGGCGGCGACCGGCGGCTGGCATGCCGTGTTCGTTATCGCCGCCATCATGAACGCCGTCGCGGCAGTCATGGCGCTGGCCGTGCTGCGGCCGCTGCGCGCCGCGGAGCGGCGGACCAGGGCGGCACTCGCGGCCGAATAGTCCCGCATTCGACCTGTCCCGCACGCCGGAACGCGACTGCGGCGTCGCGGGAAGCCCGATCGGCTGAATGGCCGTTCACATCGCCTTCGTTTTCGGCCAGAGTCCGCCGCAGCACCGAAGGGAGAGACCGTATGGATTTCGAATACTCCGACCGCAGCAAGGCGCTGGTCGAGAAGCTCACCAAGTACATGGACGAGGTCATCTATCCGGCCGAGCCCGTCTACGAAGAGCAGATGGAGAAGGCCAAGGACCGCTGGCAGCTCCCGCCCGTCCTCGAAGAGTGCAAGGCCGAGGCCAAGAAGCGCGGCCTGTGGAACATGTTCCTGCCCGCCGACCGCGAGACCGGCGACACGCATGGCACGATGGGCCTCTCCAACCTCGAATAC
>JABCYT010000206.1 GCA_013290035.1 Alphaproteobacteria bacterium | reverse complement strand
GGGCTAGCCACGTCGTCCTGCGCCGTGTACCCCTTCGCCCGCTCAAAGGGAAGCGCTCAAGGTGTCGGATTTTCTGCCCCATCCGTTCTGGAATTTCTCGCTGGAGCTCTATGCCGGCGAGGGGGTGGCCGAGGCCTGCCTCGATCTCCAGGAGCGGCGCGGCTGCGACGTGAACATATTGCTGTTCTGTTGCTGGCTGGGCGCCTCGGGCCGGCCGACCCTGACGGCCGACCGGCTGCGCTCGATCCTGAGAGCAAGCGATGTCTGGCAGGCCGAGATCGTGCGTCCGCTGCGCCAGGTCCGGCGGCTGCTGAAGGACCGGCCGTGGCCGGAGGCGCTGCCCGAGACCGTCGATGCCGTGCGCCGCCGCGTGGCCGACGCCGAGCTCGCGGCCGAACATGCCGAGCAGATCAAGCTCGCGAGCCTGCACACCCCGCCGGCCGACCGCGACCGGCCCCCCGAAAAGCGCCTGCGCGCCGCGGTCGGCAATCTCGGGGTCTACGCCGTGTGCCTGGGCGTCGTGCCCGACGGCAAGGACCGCGCCGCCGTGGTCGCGCTGATGAAGGCCACCTTTCCGATGCTGCCGCCCGACGAGGTGGCGCGCGCGGTCGGTGTCACGCCTTAGCTCCAGCGCTTGACCTTGCCGGTGTCGAGATCGAACAGGTCAAGCACGCGGCCGATCGTGTGGTCGATCACGTCGTCAAGCGTCCTGGGCTTGTTGTAGAAGGCGGGCACCGGCGGGGCGATGATGGCGCCCATCTCGGCGAGCGTGGTCATGTTCCTGAGATGGATGGCGTGCAGCGGCGTCTCGCGCGTCAGCAGCACGAGCTTGCGGCGCTCCTTCAGCACCACGTCGGCGGCGCGGGTCAGCAGGTTGGAGGTGATGCCGTGGGCGATCTCGCCCAGGCTGCGCATCGAGCACGGCGCCACGATCATGCCGAGGGTGCGAAACGAGCCGCTCGATATGGCGGCCGCGAGATCGTCGACCTTGTAGGCGGTATCGGCGAGGCGCCGCACCTCCGCCACCTTCATCCTGGTCTCATGCGCCAGCGTGACTTCCGCAGTGCGCGTCATCACCAGGTGGGTCTCCACCGGAAGATTTTTCAGCGCCTGCAGGAGCCGCACGCCGTAAATGACCCCGGAAGCCCCGGAAATCCCGATAACGAGCCGCGATGGTTCAGCCATGCTGACCATCCTACCGCGTTATGCACAGGCGGTGGAAAGTGGTTGATTCGGCGTGACTCCTCCCAATGTCGGAGTCAGAGTTTGTCGTCCGCAACCAGCTCGGAGGTCGCTAATGAGCACAGTGGACCATATCGAAGCGCTCAAGGCCAAGCACGCTTCCCTTGAGCAAGCGATACACCACGAAAACACCCGACCGCATCCCGATGACGATGCGATCTGCAGCCTCAAGAAGAGAAAACTGCAGATCAAGGACGAGATTGCCCGCTTGAGTTCGTCGAGTACGACCCACTAGCACGCCGCCGACGGCGCGGGATCAGTCCAGGCCGGCCCTGCGGGGCCGTGCCGCCGCGCCGCCCGCGGCCAACACGCCGGATCGGCGTGACTCAGTTCAGCTTGTGCAAGTTGACCGTCCAGGAGACCGGACCGAACGCGCCGCGCGACGTGCCGCTGCATTGCGCCACGTCGTCGGAGCCGCGGCGGCACAGCAGCTGGTCGGCGTACCAGCGCGAGCCGTCGTTGCAGGTCGTGTCGGCATCGCGCAGCTTCAGGACCGAGCCCTCATAGCGCGAGTACGCCCGCGTGCGGCATGCCGTGCGGCCACGCCGCCATTCAAGCTGGCCATTGCCGGTGGCGTCGAAGCAGTAGGACGAAATGCCGGGCTGCGGCTGGATCGTCTCGTGGCGGAACGGATCGGTGCGCCAGCAGCCTGCCATGAAGGAGTAATCGTTGCTCGGCACCGACGGCAGGCGCAGACGATCGTCGTTGGGCCGCGGGGCCGGCCGCGGCGGTGGTGCGGGTGCCGGCGCGGGGGCGGGCTTGGGCGGTTGCGGTTGCGCGAGCGCGACCTGGGGCGGCGGCTTGGGCGGCTCCGCCGGCTTGCAGTCGGCGATGCGCTTCTTGAGCTCGGCTTCGATCAGCGCGAGCTCGACCTTGAGGGCGCGGGCGCGTGCCTCCTCGGTCGAGAAGGCGGCCTTGAGCGCGGGTTTCGGATCGGGCGCTGGCTCCGCCGCCGGCGGCGCGTCGGGTCCCTCGCGGGTCGCCAGCGCCAGCGCCGGATCCGCGGGCAGCAGGCCGCGCAGCAACCAGGCGCCAGCCAGCAGCAGGAGCAGTAGCGGCAGCGCGGCCGCCAGCGTGCGCGCCCAGGGAATGACGGAGCTCGCTGGCCGCACGGCGGGCAGGGACCGCGCCACCGGCGGCGCTTCGAGGACGGATTGCCGCGCGCTCGGCGCGGCAACCGGCGGCCGCGGCAGGGCCGCCGGCAGCAGCGCGTTGGCCGCCTCCTTCTCGTAGCCCCAGCAGACGATGACGGGCCGGTCGCCCACCATGAAGACGAACGAATCGGCCGGCGCCCGGGCGGCGAGTTGCAGGGAAAGGCCGACCAGGCCCATGTCCTCGCGCGGGCCGGCGCCGGCGAGCTGGTCGCCCAGGCGGCGGATATCGGCCAGCGAGCGTTCGACGCCGGCCAGCACCTCTTCCTTGCGCGCGGGATCGAGGGCCGACAGCGGCTGCACCGCGCCCGGCCAGTCGGCGTACCAGTCGATCGCCTTGCCGTCCTCGTGCAGCTGCGGTTCGGCCAAGAGATCGGCGGTGCCGTCGCCCAGGCGGCGGCGCACGACCCGGCGCAGCTGCGGCGCCGAATTGTGCAGCGGCTCGCCGCGCACGCCCAGGGGGCGCACGCCGCTTCGCGTCGTGACGATCAGCGTGGTTTCGCCGGCCATATCGGTCGCGAAAATAGCCCGTGGATTATGGCGGCGCGATGGTCCGGTTCGATGCGCGAACCCGGCTTCAAACCGCCTTCGCCCATTCGCGCAGGACGAATTTCTGCACTTTGCCGGTCGAAGTCATGGGCAGGTCGCGGAATACCACATAGCGCGGGCACTTGAAGGAGGCGAGGTTGGCGCGGCAGTGGGCGACGATCTCCTCGGCCGTGGCGCTGGCGCCGGGCTTCAGCACCACGAAGGCGCAGGGCGTCTCGCCCCATTTCTCGTCGGGCTTGGCGACGACGGCGGCGTTGGCGACCGCCGGATGCTCGATGATCACGCCCTCGACCTCGATGGTCGAGATGTTCTCGCCGCCCGAGATGATGATGTCCTTGGAGCGGTCGCGCAGCTCGATGTAGCCGTCCTCGTGCAGCACGCCTAGGTCGCCGGAGTGGAACCAGCCGTGCTCGAACGCCTCCCGGGTCGCCTGGGCGTTCTTCAGGTAACCCTTCATGGTGAGATTGCCGCGGAACATGACCTCGCCCATGGTCGTGCCGTCGCGTGGCACCTCCTTCATCGTCTGGGGATCCATCACCGTGACGCCGTCCTCGGCGGCGTAACGCACGCCCTGTCGAGCCTTCAGTTGCGCGCGCTGGTGGCTCGGCAGCGCGTCCCAGTCCTCGTGCCACGAGCAGATCGTCGCCGGGCCGTAGACCTCGGTCAGCCCGTAGACGTGGGTGACGCGGAAATTCTCCTTCTCCAGCGCCTCCAGCACGGCGGCGGGCGGCGGCGCGGCGGCGGTCATGAACTCGACCTTGCGGCCGAGCGGCCGGCGCTCCGCGGCCGTGGCGCCGATGATGAACTGCATGATGATGGGCGCACCGCACATGTGGGTGACGCCGTGCTCGGCGAGGGCCGCGTAGATCGTCGCGGCACTGGCGCGGCGCAGGCAGACCGACGTGCCGGCGACCAGCGCCAGGGTCCACGGGAAGCACCAGCCGTTGCAATGGAACATCGGCAGGGTCCAGAGATAGACCGGATGGATGCCGAGCGCCCATTGCGTGGCGTTGCCGTAGGCCGACAGCGCGCCGCCGCGGTGGCTGTAGACCACGCCCTTCGGGTTGCCGGTGGTGCCCGACGTGTAGTTGAGCGAGATCGCGTTCCATTCGTCGGCCGGATAGTCCCAGGCGTAGTCGGCATCGCCGGTGGCCAGAAACTCCTCGTAGGTGGTGTCGCCGATCTGGGCGCGGTCCTCGCATTCGGGGTCGTCGATGTCGACCACCAGCGGCTGGGCCTTGGCGATGGCCAGCGCCTCGGTCACGACGCGGTGGAACTCGCGGTCGACCAGCAGCACCTTGGTCTCGCTGTGGTCGAGGATGAAGGCGATCATCGCCGCGTCGAGCCGCGTGTTGAGCGAGTTCAGCACGCCGCCCGACATCGGCACGCCGAAATGCGCCTCGTACATTTCCGGGATGTTGGGCGCCATGATCGCCACGGTGTCGCCCGTGCCGATGCCGACCTTCTCCAGCGCCGAGGCGAGCTGCCGGCAGCGCGCATAGGTCTCGGCCCAGCTCTGGCGGCGCGACCCGTGCACCAGCGCGATATGGTCGGGATAGACGCTGGCGCTGCGCTCGATGAATTGCAGCGGGGTCAGGGCGGCATAGTTGGCGGGAGTCTTGTCGAGGTCGCGTTCGTAGATGTTTGGCGAGAGCAGCGCCGCCTTGTGCGGCGCCGGACGCGCCGACGGCATGCGCGCCACCGAGGGGCGGTTCTTGACCGGCCGGCGCAGCGCCGGCCGGATGACGGGCTTGGGCACGACCGGCTTCTTGGCCTTCGCGGTCTTGCGCGCGACGGGCTTCCTCGCCTTGCCGACCTTGCGCCTGGCCGGCGTCTTGCCCTTGCCCGATCCCCTCCTGGACTTGCCCTTGGCCATGCTGTCTTTCCCGTTGCCGGGCCGCACTTTCACACGAAGGGCAGGGTCTACTCCAGTTTGATATCGGGCGCTTTCAACAGCCGCTGCCATAAACCGGGCGTCCCGCGCGTCATCGGGCTATGGCGGGAGCAGCGTGTTCGGGATCGAAAACCGGCCGAGACGCGGGCGCCGGAAGAGGGAAGCTGACGCGCGGCGCGGACGGCGGCAGGCGTCACTGCTGGCGCAGGCGGTCCGGCCGGTACTTTTCCATCACCGTGTCCAGCCGCTCGACGGAGATGTTCAACATCGCCGCGACCTGCCTTTTCTGGCTCTCGGTCGGCGGTCCGTTCGGGCAGCGCGGCAGGAACCGGTCGGCGACCTGCTGGAATTGTTCAGGCGTCGTGCCGAGATCCCGGGCGATCAGCGCGATCGGCGGGCCTTTCGGTGCGGCGTGCATGCCGGGGCCGACGACGGCCGCGAAGGTGAGGCCGCAGGCGGCGACGACGAACAGGTCCATCAGGCCGTAGCGGAGCCTGCCTCTGCGCGCGCCTGTCGTTGGGGTTTCCTTTTGCAGCAGGGCCAATCTCCCCTCCGGGTGTTCGGTCTCTCTGGCGATACGCGGCCGGCGCACCGACCATCCCCTCGACGGCCTCGCGGCAGGCGGGCTGTCTGTTCACATGCATCGCGCACGGGGTATGTGCGGTGACTCACAGTCCGCTCCCCGCTGCGGCCATATCCTGGAGTTCCCGCCGCCTCCGATGAGTGGCGGCATCCGGCGAGACTCAACTTCAGGTTTTGCGGGCGGGTACGGATAAGGCGATAATCGCCTCACGGCGTTGCACGGCCACGGGAGGTTCTGGAATGGACAGTCCGGTACGGCAACCGGTGCTGAGTGCGGGCCAGCAGCGGTTTCTCCTCAGTCTCGCCGCCTGCATCGTGCCGGAAAGCGCCGGCGCGCCAACCCAAGTGACCGAGCCGCTCCTTGCCGCGGTCGACGAAGAGCTGCGCCCGCGACCGCGCCTGCAGCAGCTCGAGTTCAAGCTGTTGCTGCTGGCGATTCGCTGGATGACGGTACCCTTCACCCTGCGCCGGTTCGAGCATCTGCCGCCGGAGCGGCAGCACGGCTGGCTGCGCGCGCTGGAGTCCGCGCCGCTCACCATGCTGCGCGTCGGCATCTGGGGCCTCAAGACCCTGGTCTTCCTCGGCTACTACACCCAGGCCGGCGTCCTGCAGCAGATCCTCTATTTCCCGTCGAAGGACGAGGGCAACGCGCGCCTGCACCGTCATCAGCTTCCGTCGGCCGGCTGAGCCATGGACGCCGAGTTCGACATCCTGATCATCGGCTCGGGCGCCGGCGGCGGCACCGTCGCCAGCGCGCTGGCGCCGCTCTGTGCCGAGGGTGCGCGCATCGCCGTGCTGGAATGGGGGCCGCACTTCAACGACGACGAGTTCACCGGCCGCGAACTGGAAATGGCCGAAAAGCTGTTCTTCGATTCCGGCGCGATCGGCAATCGCGATCAGACGCTGAACGTCGCCTGCGCCCGCGGCTATGGCGGCTCGACGCTCGCCTACACCGGCACCTCGATCGAAATCCCGCAGCGCTCGCTGCAGCGCTGGGCCGTTCCCGGCCTGACGCTCGACGATCTCACTCCCCGCATGCGGCGCTACAAG
>JABCYT010000205.1 GCA_013290035.1 Alphaproteobacteria bacterium | reverse complement strand
AAGGTCCGCCTTCCCCCGAGGTGGACAGTAGTCGCTGCGAGTGGAGTTGCCGACGATGTCGATTACGTTGCCGCAGAATTACCGGCCGACGGACCGCGAATCTTTCATGAACCCGATGCAGCAGGAGTACTTCCGGCAGAAGCTTCTGAAGTGGAAGAGCGAGCTCATCGAGGAGTCCAATCAGACGCTGCAGAACATGCAGGAAGAGAGCCTGGCGCAGCCCGATCTCGCCGATCGTGCGACCGCAGAGACCGACCGCTCCCTCGAACTGCGTACCCGCGACCGTTTCCGCAAGCTGATCTCCAAGATCGACCAGGCGCTGAAGTCGATCGACGAGGGCACCTATGGCTACTGCGAGGAGACCGGTGAGCCGATCTCGCTGAAGCGCCTCGAGGCCCGTCCGATCGCCACGCTGTCGGTCGAGGCGCAGGAGCGCCACGAGCGTCTCGAGCGCACGCGCCGCGACGAAGGCGCCGACTGACTTGCTGGGGGCGCGCCACTCCAGTGGCGCGTCTTTGGTGAGCGAACAGAAGATCGCGCGACTGGAGTCGCGCCCCCGGCGTCAGGCTTTCGCTTCCGCCTGCATGTCGTGCAGCCTGAGCGCGCGGCCTGCGCGGCCGCCGCCGGGCTTGCCGTCGCGCCAGGCGATCTGGCCGTTGCACAGCACCGTGTCGATGCCGCGCGCCGGCGAGATCGGCTTGTCGAAGGTCGCCGTGTCGATCACCGTCGCCGGATCGAACACGCAGATGTCGGCATAGAAGCCGGGCTTCACCTCGCCCCGCTTGGTGAGGCTGAAGCGCCGCGCCGAGTACGACGTCATGCGGCGCACCGCGTCCTCCAGCGGGAAGAGTTTCAGATCGCGCGAATAGTGGCCCAGCACGCGCGGGAAGGTGCCCCACAGGCGCGGGTGCGGATGGGTGTCGAAGGGAATGCCGTCCGAGCCGATCATCGCGCCGGGATGGGACATCGCGCTCTGCACGTCCTTCTCGTCCATCATGAAGTAGATGGCGCCGGCGGGCTGCAGGCGGTCGGCGGCCTCGCGCATCGAGCAGCCCATCTCCTGGGCGATCTCCTTGAGATCGCGGCCGCTCATGCCCGGCACCTTGTCGGACCAGGTGATCAGCACCTTGTCGGCGCGCCCGAGCATGTCGCTGCGCAGGATCGTCGAGCCGGCGACGTAGGGATAGACGTCGAAGGCGATCTCTTGGCTCTTCATCGCCTCGCTGAACTTGGGAAGCGTCTCCTTCATGCGGCCGAAATTGGATCGGCCCGAGCATTTGTGATGCGAGACGATGATCGAGGCGCCGGCGCGACGGCCGATCTCGAAGGTCTCGTCCATCGACTTCAGGATGTCGTCGCCCTCGTCGCGCATATGGGCGGTGTAGACGCCGCCCCACGTGCCGAGCGGCTTGGCGACCTCGGCCACCTCGTCGGTCGAGGCGGCGTTGGCGACGGCGTAGAAAAGACCGCTCGACATGCCGATGGCGCCTTGCCCGAGGCTCTGGTCGAGCAGGTCGCGCATCACGGCGATCTCGGCAGGCGCAGCGGTGCGGCCGAGGTCGTCGCCCATGGCGTTCATGCGCAGCGTCCCGTGGCCGATCAGGAAGGCGCCGTTGATGGCGGGCCTGGCCGCGTCGACCTTGCCGGCGAATTCCGCGAAGTTCTTCGAGACGTTCGCCTGCTTCTTGACGATCAGCGACAGGAAATGGCCGATGTCGGAGCGCAGGTAGGGCGAGGCCGACACGCCGCAATTGCCGCAGACTACGGTGGTCACGCCCTGGCTCGCCTTCATCGCCATGGTCGGATTGTCGATCAGGGCGGTGTCGTCGTGGGTGTGCACGTCGATGAAACCGGGCGCCACGACCTTGCCGGTGGCGTCGATCTCGTTGTCGCCCTTGAGTGTGCCCGGCGCCTCGACGGCGGCGATGCGATCGCCTTTGAGGGCGACGTCGGCGGCGAACAGCTTCTTGCCGGTGCCGTCGGCCACTTGGCCGTGGCGGATGACGACGTCGTAAGCGGCCATGACAGAACTCCTAGGCTTGGTTGCGGCCCAGCCGCATGTCGAGATCGAACGGGTAGAGCGGGCGCTTGACCCTGGTGTACTTGAACAGTTTCAGGTCCGACGCCGTGCAGCCGTCGCCGTCGCACATGACGATGTGCCTGGCGATCGGTTCGAAGCCGGCGCGGAAATGCTGGCGCGACTTGATCAGCACGTATTTCTTGCGGCGCGGATCGATGCCGCAATGGGTGAACACGCCGAGGTCGAAGGGCTCGGCGCGTCTTTCCGACACCACGATCTGCATCTTGCCGGTGTCGAGCACGGCGGTGCGGCCCATGCGCACCGTGGTGCCGGTCGCCATCGGGCCGGTGACCGTGAACTGGCCGTCGGTGATCGCCTTGACCTTGCCCGTCATCTTGAGCGGCTTGCCCTTGAGGCCCATGGCCGGCATGTCGATCTTGCCGCCCAGTTGCAGGGTCACCTCGGCGCCGACCCCGGCCTTGATCATCTGCTCGACGCACGCCGGATCGCAGATCGGGCCGGCGCAGGCGTCTTCGAGACCCTGCTTCATCGCCTCCTCGACGACGCTCATCACGTCCTGGGTGCCGCCCGAGGCGGTGTTGTCGCCATGGTCGGCCATGACGACGGGGCCGCCGTCGAGCGACTTGGCGCGCGCCACCTGGACCGCCAGCGGCTCGGGATGAAAGAGAAAGCCTTCGCGCTTCTCCCAGGCGGTATCGAGGATCTTGTTCAGCAGCACCTCGCCCTCGGCCGTCCGCTTGTCGCAGACGATCACCGAGGAAAGTGCCAGGTGAGGGATGTCGGCCTGGGGGAAGCCGCCGAACACCGAAGCGTTCAGCACCTGGCCGGTATCCTCGGCGTGGTTGGCCATGCCCATCAGCGTCTTCATCGGCTCGCGCGAGGGCGTGTGGACCAGCGAGCTGCTCATGATCGGGCGGTTGCCCCACACCATCTTCGGCTCGACCTCGCCCGCCAGCATGCGCATCAGGGTGCGGCCGGCGCGATGGGCGGTGTCGGCCATGTCGATATGGGGATAGGTGCGATAGCCGGTGATGATGGTGGCGCCCTTGATCATGGCGTCGGTCATCTGGGTGTGGAAATCGAGCGCCACCGCGATCGGCACGTCGGGTGCGATCTTGCGGATGCGATTGAGCAGCTCGCCTTCGCCGTCGTCATGGTGCTCCGCCACCATGGCGCCGTGCAGGGCCAGCAGCACGGCATCGCAGCCCTTCTTGATCTCATCGACGATGGCCGTCGTCATCTGCTCGTAGGCGGCCTTGGTCACGAGGCCCGACGGATGCGCCGACGCCGCCATCGGCAGGGTGAATTCAGCGCCCGCCTTGCGGGCGACTTCGATGAATCCGCCCAGGGACGTGTTGGTGCCTTCGGCCTCCCTGATGGCGCCAGGACCGCTGAGAGCGCCGGCGCGGGAGAAAGAATCGATCGGAGTAGGCAGCGGCGAGAACGTATTGGTCTCGTGCATCATCATCGCGATTGCAAATTTCTTCGCCAATTCCCTCTCCCAGCTTGAGCCAAGTCCTTGAGCAATTTACAGAAATGCGGGCAGTGTGCGGATTGTCACAGCTTTGCGCACGCTGCAAACCTGCCCCGCATGATCGTTGTGCGTTGCAGAAAAGCCACACCCAAACCACGACATAAAGCAGGGTTAAATATGTGAATTCAGGGCCTTTTTTCCCCCTTGAAATCCCTTCGCAAGTGCACCATTCTTAGGGGGCAGCAAACGCCGCGTCTGCGGCCTTCATTGTTTGCTGTATGCCCGTCTTGGGCGTTTCCTCCCTAAACTCGGGCCGTGCTTGTCACGGCCCTTTTTTTTGGCTGGTCGTCACAGCCTGTGCGGATAGGACCTACTCGGCCGCCAGCGGGCGGGGCAGCAGCGTCGCCGTCGCCTGATCGCCGATCTCTTCCAGGAATCCGGCCATCAGCCTCTCCACGACGCCTGCCGTCGGCAGTCTCTCGTGGCGCGCTTCGTCCATATAGAGCGCGCGATTGATTTCGATCTGCAGAGCATGCCGGCCAAGGCTGGGCGATCCGTAACGCTGCGTGCTGAAGCCGCCGGCGTAGGGCTGGTTGCGCTGGACCCTGAGCCCGCGGTCGCTCAGCCAGCGCTCGGCGCAATCCACCAGATCGGCGGCGCAGGACTCGCCATGATTGTCGCCCAATACGATGTCGACGCGGTGATCGCGCTCGCGCAGCCCCATGCCCGACGCCGAGGACGGCATGGAATGGGCGTCGACCAGCAGAACGCTGCCGAACATCCGGTGCGTCTGCTCGATCAACGTCGAGAGGGCCGTATGATAGGGCCGCCAGCAGGTTTCCAGCCGCTGCTCGATCTCGCCGGACGGTACGCGGCCGCGATAGATCGCTTCGCCGCTGGCCGCCACCCTCGGGATCATGCCGAGGCCGGCGGCGACGCGGGTGGTGCGGTGATTGAGCGGCCGCGGCAGGGGACCCTCGAACATGCCGGGATCGAGCTCGTAGGGCTCGCGGTTGGCGTCGACGTAGGAGCGCGGAAAGCGTGCGGCCAGGAAGGGCATGCCGAGCGCGGGGGCGGCGGCAAACAGCTCGTCGACGAAGGCATCTTCGGCGCGGCGCAGCGCCGCCAGCGACACGGCGGCCTGGGTCAGGAAAGCGGCAGGATAGACGGACCCGCTGTGGGGAGAGGCAACGACGACCGGTGCGGTCTGGCGGGACGGCAGGCGGCAATCCAAAGCGTCGTGATCGGGCGCGACCGGTAAAAACTCCATACAAGCCTCATAGCGCGCGGGGCGGGGCGCGTCACGCCTCGCACCCCCGTCAATCCCTCATAGTTGCCAATCCCCCATACTTGCCAATCAAACTGCCGCGATGTAGACGACCGCACTTTCCGGCGATGGGCGCGTAGCTCAGCGGTAGAGCACTGTCTTGACATGGCAGGGGTCACAGGTTCAATCCCTGTCGCGCCCACCATCGCCCACCACAATCCCTTGTCCGATTTCTTCTCCCTCTATTCACACGAATTCGTGCGCGTTGCGTGCTGCGTCCCGCGGACCCGGGTCGCCGACGCCGCCTACAATCTCGCCGAGACGCTGCGGCTCGCCGGCGAGGGCGACAAGGCGCTGACCGCGATCATGGTGTTCCCGGAGCTCGGGCTGTCGTCCTACGCCATCGAGGATCTGCTGCTGCAGGACGCGCTCCTCGACCAGGTCGAGACGTCGATCGCCCAGGTCGTGGCGGCCTCGACCAAGCTCTTTCCCGTCCTGATCGTGGGCGCCCCGCTGCGCGTGGCGGGCCGGCTCTACAACGCCGCCGTCGTCATCCATCGCGGCGTGATCCTGGGCGTGGTGCCCAAGACCTACCTGCCGAACTACCGCGAGTTCTACGAAAAGCGCCACTTCGTCTCGGGCGCCAACGTCATCGAGAGCAGCATCAAGCTCGCGGGCCAGGAAGTGCCGTTCGGCACCGACATGCTGTTCCGCTCGAGCGGCACGGTGCCCTTCACCTTCCACGTCGAGATCTGCGAGGACATCTGGGTCCCGGTGCCGCCATCGAGCCACGCGGCGCTGGCTGGCGCGGAGGTGCTTATAAACCTGTCGGCCAGCAACATCACCATCGGCAAGGCCGAAGCGCGCCGGCTGCTGTGCGGCAGCCAGTCGGCGCGCGGCATCGCCGCCTACGCCTACTCGGCCTCGGGTCCCGGCGAATCGACGACCGATCTGGCGTGGGACGGCCACGCCGCGATCTACGAATGCGGCGACCAGCTGGTCGAATCGTCGCGCTTCGAGAAGGAATCGACCATCGTGCGCGCCGACGTCGATCTCGGCCGCATTCGCCAGGAGCGGCTGCGCAACAACGGCTTCGCCGACTGCGCCATGCTCGAGGCCGAGAAGGTCGCGCGCTTCCGCAAGGTGCGCTTCGCGCTCGACGCGCCGTCCAACAGCGTGGCCCTCGACCGCGCGGTCGAACGGTTCCCCTACGTGCCGTCGGACCCGGCCAAGCTGCGCGACAATTGCTACGAGGC
Organism: Alphaproteobacteria bacterium; assembly: GCA_013290035.1. Lineage (GTDB taxonomy): Bacteria > Pseudomonadota > Alphaproteobacteria > Reyranellales > Reyranellaceae > Reyranella. Next base: position 431 of record JABCYT010000205.1, on the reverse strand, counting down.
CTACAACATCCAGATCCAGGGCCTGGCGCAGCGCCTGCAGTCGAGCCGCACCCAGCGGGCGATCATCGGCGTGTCGGGCGGCCTCGATTCGACCCAGGCGCTGATCGTGACCTGCCGGGCGATGGACCAGCTCGGCCTGCCACGCCGGAACGTGCTGGCCTATACCCTGCCGGGCTTCGGCACGTCGGACAAAACCCACAAGAATGCCTGGCGACTGATGACGGCGCTGGGCGTGACGGCGGCCGAGATCGATATCAAGCCGGCGGCCCACCAGATGCTGGCCGACATCGGCCATCCCTTCGCCGAGGGCAAGAAGGTCTACGACGTCACCTTCGAGAACGTGCAGGCGGGGCTGCGCACCGATTACCTGTTCCGCCTGGCCAACCAGCACGGCGGCATGGTGGTGGGCACCGGCGATCTCTCCGAGCTGG
>JABCYT010000204.1 GCA_013290035.1 Alphaproteobacteria bacterium | reverse complement strand
TATCCCGTTTCGTTGGGACGACAGGCAGATGTCATCCCGTGTAGTCACAGGAGGCTGTAATGCGTGGACTTGTGCGGAAGACCATCCTGGCCACCGCGATCGCGGGTTCCAGTATCTTCCTGGCGGTGGGTGCCCAGGCCCACGACGACGATCATTGGCGTGACGAGCATTGGCGCCGCGAACACCACCAGTACGTCGAAGAGCACGAACACTGGCGCCATGATCCGCCGCGGCGCGTCGTCTACGAGCGCCCACCGGTCATCGTGGCGCCGGCGCCAGTCATGATGGCACCTGCTCCGGTCTATACGCCGGCGATGCCGTCGAGCCTGAATCTCAACTTCACCGTCCCCCTGCGCTGATAGATCGTCGACCCGATAGCCCGCCGGACGAACCTCCGTCCGGCGGGTTGACTCCTGCCGGCAGGGCCTTATTCTGGGCCCTATGCTGCGACTGACGACGCTTCGACTTATTGGCTGATCCGCCGCCCCTGCCCGGGATCTTGGGAGGGGGCCCTGCGGATCGCTTGTCGTTCGTCTCAATCCTTCCACCAGTCGCCGCCACCCCGTTTCGTTCCATCGCAGTGTTCGCTTAGTGCCTGTTGGCCGTGCGCGGCGCGAGGAGTCTTTCGATGTCACCCCAGAAACCCATGATGCCAACCGCGGGCGAGAAGTACGTTGCCTTCAAGCCCATCCAGCTCGCCGACCGACAATGGCCTTCCAAGGTCATCACCAAACCGCCGGTCTGGTGCGCGGTCGATCTGCGCGACGGCAACCAGGCGCTCATCGAGCCGATGGATTCCGACCGCAAGACGCGCATGTTCAGGTTGCTCTGCGACATGGGCTTCAAGGAGATCGAGGTCGGATTCCCGGCGGCGTCGGAGACCGATTTCGACTTCGTGCGCGAGCTCATCGAAAAGAAGATGATCCCGGACGACGTCACCATCCAGGTGCTGACGCAGAGCCGCCCGGAGCAGATCGAGCGCACCTTCGAGGCCTGCCGCGGCGCCAAGCGCGCCATCGTCCATCTCTACAATTCGACCTCGACCTTGCAGCGCCGGGTCGTGTTCGGCATGGATTACAGCGGCATCATCGACATCGCCGTGTCGGGCGCCAAGCTCGTCAAGCAGCTGGCCGACGCCGACCCCAACACCGAATGGGTGTTCGAGTACTCGCCGGAGAGCTTCACTGGCACCGAGCTCGAGTTCGCGCGCGACATCTGCGCCGCCGTCGGCGACGTCTACCAGCCGACGCCTGACAAGAAGATGATCATCAACCTGCCGGCGACCGTCGAGATGGCCTCGGCCAATATCTATGCCGACCAGATCGAATGGTGCCATCGCCACTTCAAGTACCGCGATTCGATGGTGCTGAGCCTCCATCCGCACAACGACCGCGGCACCGGCGTGGCGGCGGCGGAGCTCGGCTATATGGCCGGCGCCGACCGCATCGAGGGCTGTCTGTTCGGCAACGGCGAGCGCACGGGCAATGTCGATCTCGTGACCCTGGGCCTCAACATGTACACCCAGGGCGTCGATCCCGAGATCGACTTCTCCAACATCAACGAGATCCGCCAGACGGTCGAATACTGCAACCAGCTGCCGGTCCATCCGCGCCATCCCTATGGCGGCGACCTGGTGTTCACCGCCTTCTCGGGCTCGCACCAGGATGCCATCAACAAGGGCTTCAAGGCGCTGCAAAGTTCGAACAGCAAGGTCTGGGAAGTGCCCTACCTGCCGATCGACCCGGCCGATCTCGGCCGCAGCTACGAGGCCATCATCCGCATCAACAGCCAGTCGGGCAAAGGCGGCATCGCCTACATCCTGAAGAGCGACTACGGCATCGACATGCCGCGTCTTCTCCAGGTCGAGTTCTCCAAGGTGATCCAGCAGATCGCCGACGAGACCGGCAAGGAGATCCAGCCGGCGCTGATCTGGGACACCTTCCGCAAGGAGTACCTCGAAAAGGTGACGCCGGTCGATTTCATCAGCCACACCACGGTGCCCGAGCCCAGCCACCCCGACGTGCGTCTTCTCGACGCCAAGGTGAAGTTCAACGGCAAGGAACAGAAGATCAGCGGCCGCGGCAACGGCCCGATCGCGGGCTATGTCGATGCGCTCGGCAAGAACTGCGGCGTCGGCATCAAGGTGCGCGACTACCACCAGCATGCCACCGGCGCCGGCTCGGATGCGCAAGCCGTCAGCTTCATCGAAGCGGAAACCAGCGACGGCCGCGTGCTGTGGGGTGTCGGCATGGATTCCAACATCGTGACGGCCTCGCTCAAGGCGGTGACGTCGGCGGCCAACCGCGCGGTCGCCGCCAGCTAGCGGTGTCGTCGCACGACGGCGTTCTCTACGATTGTGAACGGGCGGGCGAGATGCCCGCCCGTTCAACGTCTGGAGATACAGCCCATGTCATTCTTCCGCCCCAAGACGCCCTCCGCATACCTGCTCATCGGCATCGCCATCGGTGCTGTCGGCGGCGCCTGCGCCGCCGGCGCCAACCAGCCCCACATGCAGGCGGCATTGAACTCGCTGCAGGCGGCCCGGGCAGAGCTGGTACAGGCCGAACCGGACAAGGGGGGCTATCGCGCGCGCGCGATCACACGTACCGAAGAAGCGATCAACGAGACCGAGCGGGGTATCAGATACGCCGGCGACTGATGCACACCGCGGCATGGACTCCGACATCGTCGCGGCCTCGCTCAAGGCGGTGACGTCGGCGGCCAACCGCGCGGTCGCCGCCAGATAGCGGTTCCGTCGTACAATGGCGTTCTCTACGATTGCGAACGGGCGGGCAAAATCCCGCCCGTTCAACGTTTGGAGATACACCATGTCCGACTCCCGTCTCTCACCGATCGCCTACGTGCTCATCGGCATCGCCATCGGCGGTCTCGCCGGCGCCTGCGCGGCGGGCGCAGACCAGCCCAACATGCAGGCTGCCCTCGGCTCCTTGCAGCAGGCCCGCTCCTATCTCGTCCAGGCGACGCCCAACAAGGGCGGTCATCGCGAGCGTGCGATCAACTTCGTCAACCAGGCCATCAACGAGACCGAGGCCGGCATGGCCTACTCCGGCTACTGACACGCGACGCCGCTCGCTTCATCAAGGCTGAACTCAAATAGCGATACCGTCGCCGCATGGCCGGCTCTAGAGTCGCGAACGGGCGGGGCTTCCGCCCGTTCAACGTCTGGAGGATCGCTTCAATGGCTCGCTTCTTTCCCAAGTCGCCTGTCGCTCTCCTGCTGATCGGCGGTACCGCCGGCGCGATCGTCGGCGCCTGCGTCGCCATGGCGGCGCAACCCAACATGCAGGCGGCCCTGGGCTCCATGCAGGCCGCGCGCGCCGAACTGGTGCGCGCCACGCCCAACAAGGGCGGCCATCGCGAGCGCGCCCTCGGCTTTCTCGACTCGGCGATCGGCGAGACCAAGGCCGGCATCGCCTACGCCGGCCCCTGACGCGGTGCGCTGCGGGAGACCTCGACGACACGGCCCGTGAGCGCGTAGAACGGCCGTCATGGCCAAGGTGAAAAAGAAGTCCCCGCGGAAATCTCCCCCCCGCAAGCGTCCGGCGAGCACGCCGGACGCCAATCTGCTCGCCGACCTGCTGAAATGGGCGAAGGCTGCCGGCGCCGACGCCGCGGACGCCGTCTATGTCAACGGCGAGTCGATTTCGGTCGCCCAGCGCATGGGCAAGCGCGAGAAGCTCGAGAGCAGCGAGGGCCGCGACCTCGGGCTGCGCGTGTTCGTGGGCCAGCGCCAGGCCTTCGTTTCCTCGACCGACTTCGCGGTCCCGGCGCTGCGCACGCTGGCGCAACGCGCCGTCGACATGGCGCGCGCGGTGCCCGAGGATCCGGTCTGCGGCATCGCACCGGCGGAATTGCTGGCCAGGAACTGGCCCGACCTCGATCTCGACGACAAGCGGCGGCCCTCGGCCCGCTCGCTGCTGGCGATGGCGGCGGAGGCCGAGGACGCTGCCCGCGCCGTCAAGGGCGTAACCAACTCGGAGGGCGCCGAGGCGAGCTGGGGCCGCTCCTCGGTGGTCCTGGCCGCCAGCAACGGCTTCTCCGGCGGTTATCGGCGCAGCGGCATTTCGCTGTCCTGCTCGGTGCTGGGCGGCGAGGGCACCGGCATGGAGCGCGACTATGAATGGTCGAGTGCCGTCCATTTCGAGGATCTGATGGCGCCGGCGCGGGTCGGCCGCAACGCCGGCAAGTTCGTTGTCCGCCGTCTCAACCCGCGCAAGGCGCAGAGCGCGCGCGTCCCGGTGGTCTACGACCGCCGCGTCTCGGGCGGCCTGATCGGCCACCTGGCGAGCGCCATCAACGGCCGCGCCGTGGCGCGTGGCACGTCCTTCCTGAAGGACAAGATGGGCGCCAAGATCTTCGCCGACGGCCTCCGCATCCTCGACAATCCGCTGCGCAAACGCGGCCTGGGCAGCCGGCCGTTCGACGCCGAAGGCCTGCCGACCAGGCGTTATGCCGTGATCGATGACGGCCGTCTCACCACCTGGCTGCTCGACCTGGCGGCCGCGCGTCAGCTCAAGCTGAAGCCGACCGGGCACGCCGCACGCGGCACATCGGGCCCGCCCTCGCCCACCACGTCCAACTTCTACCTCGAGAAGGGCAAGCTCTCGGTCGACGAGTTGATCGGCGACATCAAGAGCGGGCTCTTCATCACCGATCTGATCGGCTTCGGCGTCAACGGCGTCACCGGCGACTACAGCCGCGGCGCATCGGGCTTCTGGATCGAGAACGGCAAGCTCGGCTGGCCGGTGAGCGGCATCACGGTGGCAGGCAATCTCAAGGACATGTTCCTCAACATGACGCCGGCCAGCGACTTGCAGTTCAAGGGCGCCACCAATGCGCCGACGGTGCGAATCGAAGGGTTGACCGTCGCCGGCTCGTGATAGAATCGGCGACATGAGCCCCCTCTCGAGAACTCCCCTTCTCGCTGCGGCGATGGCGCTGTTCGCCAGCCCGGCGCTGGCGCAAAGCGACTTCCAGGCCTGCCTGCAGCCGATCAAGGCCGAAGCCTCGCGCCTGGGCGTGCCGCCCGACATCGCCGACCGCGCCTTGCAGGGCCTGACGCCCGACCAGAAAGTGATCGACCTCGACTCGCGCCAGCCGGAATTCTCGCTGACCTACGCCAAATATGTCGGCTCCTCGGTGTCGCCCGAGCGCATCGCCAAGGGCCAGCAGAAGATGGCGCAGAACCGCGCCCTGCTCGATGCCATCCAGGGCGAGTACGGTGTGCCGCCGCAGTACATCATGGCGTTCTGGGGCCTCGAGACGAATTACGGCGGCTACATGGGCGACTTCCAGGTCGTGCGCTCGGTGGCGACGCTGGCCTGCATGACCAAGCGCACCGCCTTCTTCAGCAACGAGACGGTGCAGGCGCTGCGCATCCTGGTCATGGACCGCATGACCCGCGAGCAGTTGCGCGGCTCATGGGCCGGCGCCATGGGCAACATGCAGTTCATGCCCTCGACCTTCATGAAATGGGGCGTCGATCGCGACGGCAACGGCAAGATCGACCTGTGGACCAGCCTGCCCGATTCCTTCGCCTCGGCCGCCAATTACCTGCGTGGCGTCGGCTTCAGGCCCGGCCTGCCGTCGAGCGAGGAGGTGTTCCTGCCGCAAGGCTTTCCGCTCGACCAGGCCGACTCGACGATCGAAAAGCCGGTGCGCGCCTGGGCGGCGATGGGCGTCAGGCGCGCGGGCAACGCTGCCCTGCCCAATGTCGACGATCCCTCGTCGATCATTCTGCCGGCCGGCTGGCGCGGGCCCGCCTTCATCCTCTATCCCAACTTCAAGGCGGTGATGAACTGGAACCGCTCGACGCTCTATGCACTGGCGGTCGGCATCCTGGCGCAACAGATCGCGGGCGGACCTCCGGTCATGCAGTCGGCGCCGGCCGACGACGAGCCTTTGTCGCGCGATACCATCATCGACCTGCAGTCGCGACTCGCCAGGCTGGGACTCTATACCGACGAGACCGACGGGCTGTTGGGTCCCAAGACACGCTCGGCGGTGCGGCTGTTCCAGAAGCAGGTCGGCCTGCCGGCCGACGGCCATCCCACGCCCGACGTCGTACGGCGCCTGCAGCAGGCGGCACGGTAGCCGCCGAGCCCGTCAAGGTGACGGCGTTCATCGTCCTGAATAACCGCAGCGGTCAATACGGCTTTGCGGGAACGACCATCGTCGACGTGAACAGGTGGTGCAGCGCCAATTTTGGCAAGGACGCCCTTCACTTCGCTCAGACGCTGGCGGCACGATTCGATGCGGCTTTTGTCGTATTGCGGGTCATCTCCGGCGATCGGCTGTTGGTCCGGGTCCGGATTTTCCAAGGGCCGGCAGCGGTGGCGACGATGGCTTTCCGCCTGGCCCCGCGATTGCACCAGGCACATCTCAGTTGGATTGTCCTGGCTCCCCGCGCACGGGGAGGCCTCGTCTCGAAGCCCTTGCTGCAAAACCTGCTCCTGATCGA
>JABCYT010000203.1 GCA_013290035.1 Alphaproteobacteria bacterium | reverse complement strand
GGTCACGCGGACGATGGTGTTGAGCAGCACGCGGTCCTGGGCGTCGACGGCATAGAGCACGGTGTCGCCCGGCTTCTTGGCGAAGACATAGACCATGTTGGGCGAGCGCACCTGGACGTCGGCGATATCGGGCGCGGCCACGAACACCGTGGCGGCCGGGCCCGGTAGCTTGAGCGCCGTGCCCTTGTTGACCTCGAGCGTGAGGGTCGGCGCTTCGGTCGGCACCAGCTGGCTCTGGCCGAACGGACGGCCGGATGCGCCGCCGGCCATCGGTGCCGGCTGGCCGGGTGGACCGGCGATCGGCGGCTGGATCGGCACGGGGGCCGGGGCTGGTGCCGGCGGAGGCACGGGTGTCGGCGCCTGGGCGAATTGTGGCTGGGCCGGCGCCGGCGTCTGCTGGCCGGCGCCGACATCGGAGGTGAGCGATGCGCTCACGATCGGCGCGCGCGGCTGAATGGCAGCCTGCGTCGGCGGCATCAGGTCGATGGCGGGGCTGAGTTCGATCGTCTTGGCGTCGACCGGTCGGCCGCCGCCTGGCATGACCGCCGGCGCGGCCATGGAGGACGCTGCGGTCATCGCGCGCACGGCCTGTTCGGCGCGCTCCGCCTCGCGACGGTTGAGGTCGTCCGAGACGTTGTCGGTCGGGCTCTCGTGCGACACCACCTTCTTGGCGGGCGCAGGCGGCGCGACCTTGGGCGCAGGCTTGTCGGGGTCGCTCATCTGGACCTGCGCCAGCAGCAGCGAAGGTTGCAACGCGAAGGCAAGCGATGCGGCGAGCGCGAGCAAGGGGCCGACGCGACGCCAGCCCGGCGCTTTGGACGCAGAGGCGAATGACAACAGGCTCATTGCGGCACGCTCTCTTGAGTACGGTTGACGGTGGTCGTGCGTGGCGCAGGCGGCTTGGCGCCGTCGGGCTCCGCCGGCGGCGCGGCGCTTGGATCGCTAACAACGCTGCCGTCGAGTTCCTGCTTGGTGGCGTGGTTGCCGTGCAGGACGAAAACCGACGACTTCATGGCATCGGGCGGCTTGGGCGGCGGGTTTGGATCCTTGATGAGGCGGCTGACCTGGCTGTCGTGGGTGTAGCTGTCGCCGAGCTCGGCAGTGGCATCCTCGCCGCTCGCCGAATCGCGCTCTTCCTCCGGCGGATCCTGCAGGCTGCGCAGCGCCAGCGACAGCTCGCCCATCTTGACGGCAAGGGTCACGATCTCGGTCTGCTTCGCGGTGAGCTCCAGCGTCGCGGTCTTGGCGACGTCGGGCTTGTCGCCCGGCGTGAAGTCGAGCTTCTGGTCCATCGCGATCACGCGTGCATTGCGCAGGATCGTCTCGGTGGCGTTGTGATGGCCGTTCGGGCCCTCGAGGGTATGGGTGAGCAGGACATCGACGCGATCGCCGGCATAGACGAAGCCCGAGACCGTCGAGGTCGCCGTGGCCGGCACGCTGACGGCGCGCAGGCCGGGCCTCAGGACGGCGGCCAGGAAGCCACGCGAGCCCGGCATGACGATGTCGCTCTCGACGATCGGTTCGCCGACATGGAATTGGCTGCGCGCGACGGCGCCGACGAAGTCGCCGATCGGCCGCTTGCCTTCGACGATGTAGGACGGCGGCAGGTTGCCCTGCGGCCACGGCTGCCAACGCAGGTCGTCGGGTTTGATGAGTTGTCCGGTGTGGATGGCGGTGCGCGCCACCAGCACCTGCGCTGCGGGCTTGGAGGGCGGACGCTGCCCGCCCATTTGGGCAGCGATCGCGGCGCGCTCGGACTGCAACCAGGCGCGGGCGAGGAAGGCCGTGGTGCCGGCGACGATGACGGCGAGCAGCAGGAAGATGATGCGTTTGCTGTTCATGTGCCCCCCTTTGCTCCCCCCGGCCGTCAGTGCCCGCTCAGCGATGCAGCGACCCACAGGCCGCCGGCGGCGATCGCCGGGCCATAGGGCAGGCCGCTGCGCAGCCGGGTGCGCAGCGTTGCGTCCGCGGCGGGGGCGAGCGGGCTGATCGGCGCGCCGGCGAGCACGGCCACGCCCAGCACGCCGCCCGCCAGCGCAGTGACCAGCAGGAAATCCGCGATCGGACCGACAGCGGCGAACAGGCTCGCGGCCGCCAGCAGCTTCACGTCACCGCCGCCCAGCGCGCCGGCGGCGAAGGCCGCGGCGCCGGCGGCGAACACGGCAACCGCAGTCGCCAGCGCCAGGCCGACCGTGGTGAAAGACAGGGTACCAAGGACCCACCCGCCGAATGCCCAGACGGCGAAGGCACCGACGATCCCGAGCGAGACGGCATCGGCGATCTGCAGCGTGCGCAGGTCCTGCCAGGCCGCCCGCAACAGCAGCAGGGCGAAAGCGATCAAACAACCGGTTTGAAGAAGCGCAAACAGCGACATCGACATCCATCCGACGCTTCGGTCGGGCACGTCACGACAGACTCCGCCTGCCCCGACGCCACCCGGAGGTGCCGCTGTCCTAAAGGTTCGCCTGAATATCGCTGCGCAAGCAGCTCTGGAAATTAGCTTTAATGCCAAATATCCAAATGAAATGCACAAACGACGAATAAAGACAAAAGACAGCGAATAATATTGTTACGGAGGTTACTTTCACTACTACCTCAGGTCAAGGCAGTAATGTATTCATATTAAACGAAAATATGCCTATGCTTGCAATCGGTGCCGCGCCAGAAGAAAGGGCGGTCCATTGCTGGACCGCCCCATAAACCCACAGTTACACAACTAACACTGCGATTCGTTGATCGCGTTGCTCATGTCCCGAGCACATTGGAGACTTTGCCGCCGACCGAGCGCATCGAGGCGATCGCCGCCACGGCGATCAGCGAGACGATCAGCGTGTATTCGATAACCACGGCGCCTTGCGTATTCATCATCAGTCGACGGAAGAGGGACAGCATGACAACTCCGACTCTCAAAATGACACATGGCCCCTGACGACGGGGCGCTGCTTGTTGTTACAAACGGTACTTAAGGTAGATTCTGAGGTCAATAACAATTAAGCAAAAACATGAAGAATCTGCGTTAATTAATTGATCTTGTTGCTCTTTTGTTTGTTAGAAAACAAGCGGTAGGAGCTGATCCAGCGACTCATACAATATCTCGCGGACGCTACGCGCCGCGCTCCGATCGGAAGGCGGCGACGACGCGGGCCGCGGCGGTCCAGAAACACAGGGCAGCGAACAGTCCGGCGAGCCAGGCGAAGGCCGCCGGAAACAGGCAGAACAAGACAAAGGCCAAAATGGTCTCCGCGCCCTCGATGATGCCGGCGGCGTAGAAGAACGACTTTTGCCCGCGCGCGCCATCGTCGGCCTCGCCGCTTTCGGCCGCCATCACCGCGCGGCCCAGGAACGAGGCGGCCGTGCATACGAACGACGCCAGCAGCAACGCCGCCCATGGCGCATTGGCCGGACTCGCGAGCGCAAAGCCCAACGGCACGGCGGCGTAGAAGGCCATGTCGCAGACGATGTCGAGATAGCCGCCGAACGGCGTCGGCCTCCGCTGTCGCGCTATTGCGCCGTCGAGCCCATCGATCGCGCGATTGAGCAGGATCACCAGCAGCGCCCAGTCGTATTGTTCGCGAGCCAACAGCGGCAGCACGAGCAGGCCGATCGCAAGTCCAACCACCGTCGTCGCATTGGCCGGCGTGCCACGCCCGGCAAGCCAGGCGCCCGCGCGATTGAGCGCCGGATCCACCCATCGTCGCAGAACGGGATCGAGCATCGCCAGACGCCGGCGGGTTCAGTCGCCCGGCGGACCTGAATCGACGGCGCGCAAGGCCACGACATCGCCTGCCGCGGCCGCTTGCCGGTCCTGCGTCGCCTGGCGGCGATAGGCGATCCAGCTGAAGGGAATGAGCGACGCGTAGCCCAGACCAAGCAGCGACATGCCGATCCACGGCGAGCTTGCGATCACGCCCAGCATCAGCGCGACCGCCAGCAGCGACGGCAGGACGAGATGGCGCGGCACCCTGCCCTTCTTGAAAGAGAACGTGGGCAGGCGGCTCACCATCAGGCCGCCGACCACGACCAGCACCGTGCCGACCACCAGGGCATGGCGCGGCCAGGCGGCATCGATCTCGAAGCTCACCATCAGCGGAATCAGGGCGAGGAGCGCGCCAGCGGGCGCCGGCACGCCGGTGAAGTACGCGCCCGTCCAGGCGGGCGGCGGCGTGTCGGCGTCGAGCGCCGTGTTGAACCGCGCGAGGCGCAGCGCCGAGCACATGGGAAACATCAGCGTCACCACCCAGCCCAGCGCGCCACCGTCCTTCAACGAGACAAGATAGAGCACCAGCGCGGGCGAGACGCCGAAGCAGAGGAAGTCGGACAGTGAATCGAGCTCGGCGCCGAAGCGGCTGGTGACGCCCAAGCGCCGGGCAACGCGGCCGTCGAGGGCGTCGAGGATGGCGGCGACCATGATGGCGATGACGGCGAGTTTCATCTGGCCCTGCAGTCCGAACCGGATCGCCGTCAGCCCCGAGCAGAGCGCCGCCAGGGTCAGCACGTTGGGGATCAGCCGATTGATCGAAAAGCCGCGCAAGCGGCGGCGCCGGCTGTGAAGATCGTCGTCCATCGCCAAGCTCCTCAAGTCCCTCCCCTCGTCATACGAGGGGAGGTGCCCGCGTTGCGGGCGGAGGGGTCATGAGCATCATCACCGTTGCTCATGACCCCGCCGGCCCTTCGGGCCACCTCCCCACGTAGGACGTGGGGAGGCAGTTGCAATACTAAAACTCGAGCGCCGCACGCGGTGCAGCGACAACGGGATCGAGTTCGGCCATGACCGTCTCGCCGCCAATCATGCGCTGTCCGGCCGCCACCAGCAATCGCGCGCCGGATGGCAGGTAGAGGTCGGTGCGGCTGCCGAAGCGGATGTGGCCGAAGCGCTCGCCGGCCGCCACCGACTGACCCGGCTTGATATAGCAGACGATGCGGCGCGCCACCCACCCGGCGATCTGCACGCAGCCGATCACGCGACCGTCGGCGCGCCTGAGCGCGATCGCCATGCGTTCGTTCTCCTCGCTCGCCTTGTCGGCCGCGGCGTTCAGAAACTTGCCCGGCCGGTAAGCCACGACCTCGACCGTGGCCGCGCAGGGCGAGCGGTTGATGTGCACGTCGAACACGCTCAGGAAAATCGAGACGCGCAGCAGCGGCTGGTCGCCCAGTCCGAGCTCCGCCGGAGGCACCGCGTCCGACACCATCTGCACCAGCCCGTCGGCCGGCGCGATCAGCACGCCGTCGTCCTGCGGCACCCCGCGCGGCGGATCGCGGAAGAAATAGATCGACCACAGGGTCAAGGCCATCAACGGCCAGAACAGCCACGCCAGGCCGGTCAGCGCGGCGAGGAAAGCGGCGCCGGCGAAGATGGCAATGAAACGCCAGCCGTCGTCGAGGATCGGCACGAAGAAATTCGCCAGCATGAAAGACTCTCTAATCGCCCGCTATCAGTTGACCTTGGGCAGGCTCAGGACCTGGCCCGGATAGATCAGGTCCGGGTCGCGGATCTGCTCCTTGTTCGCGCCATAGATCACGGTGTGGTGCATGCCGTGGCCGTAGTGGGCGCGCGCGATGTTCCAGAGATTGTCGCCGCGCACGACCACCAGGCGCCGGCTGTCGCCCGCCGCCGCCGGCGCCACGCGAGCACGTTCGAACGGCAGCTCGAGGCGGGCCACCGGCTTGCCATCCTTGGTGAGGCGGTCGAGCCGCAGCTTGTACTTGCCGACGTCCACGGGATCGGCGGGCGCGAGCCGCCAGCTTCCATCGGCGCCCGTCTGGCCTTCGGCCACCATCTTGTCATTGACGTAGGCGCGCACCACGGCGCCGGGTGTGGCCTTTCCCGTGATCGTGACGTGGCCGCTTTCGTCGTAGTCGAGGGTCGACATCACGAGGTCGCCCGATTTCGGCACGCCGGCTGCGGATGGCGGTTGCACGAGCGTGGGCGCGCCCGCCGACGGCGCGATCATGACCAGCGTCTCCTCCTTCGTCCCGGAGGATGTCGCGGGCTGCTTCTGCTCCGGCACGATGGCCACGACGACCTGATCGGAGGTCACCGGCGCGCGGCCCTCGATGTGCTGGATCACGCGCAATTCGTGCTGGCCGACGCCGAGGGGCGGTTCCTGGGCGAGGATAACCCATTCGCCGTTAGCATCGGCCTGGCTCTGGGCGATCTCCTTGCCGCCATCGAGCAACACGATCTTGGCCCCCGGCTGCGCGCGCCCGGCGATCACGGCGCGCCCATCCGGGTCGATCCTGGCAACGTCGAAGGTGGGCACCGGCACCACGGGCGGAGCGGCCTTCGGCGAGGAAGCCTCGCCGGACGAGACTTGCGGCTGGGGGGCTGGCGGCTGGGACGGCGCGGCCGCCGAGGCTGCGTTGGCACCGGGCTTGGCTGACCGGTCCAAAAAGGCCTGATCGCTCAGCTTGCCATGCCAAGCAACGCCCACGGCGGCGGCGAAAACGATCGCGCCGGCGGCCATCAGCCAAAGAACTGTGCG
>JABCYT010000202.1 GCA_013290035.1 Alphaproteobacteria bacterium | reverse complement strand
GCCGTCGATGGCGACTACGCAGCGCTCGGGGTGACAGAGCCTTTCCAGCTGGACTGGCACATCGACCTCGCCGGCGATCGCATTGCGCGACTTCGCATGGTGGAAGAGAAACTGGACCTGCCGGCGCCCGTACTGGGCTTCGTGCAGGCCATGAACATGTACGATCTCGACGGCATGGTTTCGCGCTTCGCGCCGGACGCGGTCGCAAACGATCAGATGCGCCACTACGCGGGGCGCGAGGCGATCCGGGCCTGGCTCGCCAAGGAAATCGCCGGCGATAGGGTAACGATGTTCGTCACAGAGATCCTGCCCCATCCGGGCGGCGTCGCCGTGCTCGCCAAGGTGACCGGCGACTACGACAAGACCGGCCTCCCCGACCCGCTCGAGCTTCGCTTCTACTTCGCGCTCGCCGGCGATGCGATCGCGCAGCTCGTGGTCATTCCGGCCAAACGCCCCTGATCCCGGAGACGGACACGCCCAGGAAAAGGTTCAACTGTACCGAAACGGAGAAGCAATCCATGCCTGCCTATCTCGTCTATGTTTGCCAGGGTGTGAGCGATCGGAAGGAACTGGAGACATATTGGAAAGATATGCCTCGTACTTTCATGGGGTTCGACGTCAAGCTCCACACCGTGTACCGGCCATTCCAGCTCCTCGAGGGTGAAGGACCGGTCGAAGGCGTCGTGGTCGCGGAGTTCCCTTCGGTGGAGGAGGCCAAGAGGTGGTACGACAGCCCGGGATACGTCGCGGTGCGCCAGCACCGTATGCGAGGCGCAAAATATCTTGGCTTGCTCGTCGATGGGGGAGTTACAGAAAGTATCGATGAGCGGATGCCTCAGACAAGGCGGAAGTCCTGAGGCCCGTCCCTGCACAAAAACTCGAAATGCTGCACAAATACTCCGGCCGCTCCACGTTCTGGCCGATTCAAGGGCCGAACTTGAAGGGTCGCGCGGACCACTATGACAGAAGCCCCAAACTCCTGAAGCTCACGGGACCCTTGCGGCCGATCACCAGGTAGTCGTGGATCGCGAGCCCAGCGCCTCGGCTGCCTTCTTGATCTCGCGCGTCATCTCGATGTCGTCGCGCGAGGGTTTGGGATCGCCGGACGGGCGATTGTGCATCACCGCGAGCGGCCGCGCCCCGTCACCGGCCAGATCTCGACCAGCGTGTCGCCCTTCACCACGTGATAGGACTCGTAGAGGTTGACCGTGGGGTCGCAATGCGGCGGCGTCAGGATGACCTGCTCAGCCAAGCCTGGTGCTGCTTTGCCTTCGGGCGCGATCACCGCGAGATGCTCGTCGCCCATGAAGCGCGTGGTCGAGCCAGGGGCGGCGCCCTTCAGGACCTGCGGCGGACCGGCTTCGGTCGCCATCGCCTTCAGGCCGGCATCGACCGTGACCATGCCCGCCGTGTTGGCGCTCACCACACGCGCATCGATCTGCAGCGCCTGCTCGAAGGTCGGGCGATCGAGGCCGCGCAGGTCGCAGATATTGTATTCGTGGTCCATGAAGACGTAGGAGCCGACCTGCAGCTCGGTGAACACGCCGAGCTTGGCGTCGATGAAATGCGTGCCGGTGCCCGAGCCGGTGACGATGCCGGGCTTCAGCCCCGCCGCCTCGAGCTTGGCGAGGATGCCCTTGAGATACTCGGTGCGCTCCTCGATCGAGGCCTTGCGCTCGGCGAAGTCCTTGATGTGCTGGTGGCGACCGCAATAGAACTGCACGCCGGCGTATTTCAGCGACTTGTGCTGCGTGACCTTGCGCACCAGCTCGACCACGCCATCGGGCGTGGCGACGCCGGTGCGATGCATGCCGGGATCGATGTCGACCACGACCGCCAGAGGCTTGCCGGCCTTGGCGGCCGCCGCGGCGAGCGCATCGACATTGGCGGCGTTGTCGACCACCACCATGAGGTCGGCGGCCTTGCCGTTGAGCTCGATCAGCCGCGTGATGGCCTGCGGCGTCACCACCGGCGAGGTGATGTGCAGCTGCTCGACGCCGGCCTCGGCCAGCGCCTCGGCCTCGCCCAGCTTGGCGCAGCACACGCCGAGCGCGCCGGCCTTGATCTGGCGGCGCGCGATGTCGGCCGATTTGTGCGTCTTGGAATGCGGCCGCAGGTTCACCTTGTGCGCCTGGGCGAAGCTCGCCATCTCGGCGATGTTGCGGTCGAGCATGTCGAGATCGAGCACCAGCGCCGGCGTGTTCAGCGAACGACGCGAGCCCTGCTGGCCGATGAGGTGGCGGTGAAGACGCTCGGCTTCGCTCATTTCCTGTGATCTCCGGATTGAAGGTTGCGCACGACCATGGCCTCGCCGGTGGTGCCGCGATTGACGCCGGCGCTTTTCATGAAGGTGTTATCCTTGCCGGTGCCCCATAGCGCAATGCCCTGCGCCAGAAGCCCGCCATCGACCTTCACTGTCTCGCCGGTGATGAAGCGGGCATCGTCGGAGGCGAGGAAGGCCGCCACGTCGGCGATGCAGTCGGGCTCGCCGCGGTCGGGCCACGGCTGGTGCCTGAACTGCTTGTCGTATTTCTCCGGCCGGCCGCGATGGACCAAAGGCGTCGAGATCACGCCCGGGGCGATGCCGACTACGCGGATGCGGTCGTGCCCCAGCTCGGCCGCCACGTTCTCGATCAGGCTGATCACCGCGGCCTTGGCCGCCGAATAGGCGTGGCTGCCGCCGCCGCCCACCATGCCGGCGATCGAGGCCGTGACCAGGATGACGCCGCCATCGCCATGCTTCTTCATCGCCAGCGAGGCGTGCTTCATGCCTAAAAACACCGAGCGCGTCAGCACGGCGAAGGTGTAGTCCCAATCCTCGACAGCGGTCTCGGCGATCGGCCCGAAGGCGCCGCCGACTCCGGCATTGAGATAGGCGATGTCGAGGCGGCCGAAGCGCTTCTCGGCCGTGGCGACGGCGGCGGCGACGTCGGCTTCCAGGGCGACGTCGCAGCGCACGAAGGCCGCGCTGTCGCCGTGCCCGCCCGCCTTGGCAATCGCCAGCGTCTCAGCACCGTTGGTTTCATTGAGGTCGGCCACGATGACCTTCGCGCCGTCGGCGAGAAAGCGCATCACGGTGGCGCGGCCCATGCCGCTCGCGCCGCCGGTAACGATCGCGACCTTTCCGCCAAGCCTGCTCATTCCGTTTCGCCCTCCGATGCCATGGTGCTGTTGCGCCGGCCAACGGGCAAGCCTAGCGTTTCGCAAGGGACCACAGGAGGCTTTTAGATGAAGTTCGGCCTGTTCTACGAGATTTCCATTCCGCGCCCGTGGACACCGGAAAAGGAGCGGACCGTCTACAACAATTGCCTCGAACAGGTGAAGCTGGCCGACGAGCTGGGCTTCGACCATGTGTGGGCGGTCGAGCACCACTTCCTCGAGGAATATTCGCACTGTTCGGCGCCCGAGCTGTTCCTGACCGCCTGCGCGGTGCTGACCAAGCGCATCCAGGTCGGCCACGGCATCGTGGTCTGCGTGCCGGAGTTCAACCATCCGATCAAGATCGCCGAGAAGACGGCGACGCTCGACATTCTGTCGGGCGGACGCCTGCATGTCGGCACCGGCCGTTCCGCCACCTGGACGGAGCTGGGCGGCTTCGGCGCCAATCCCGACACCACCAAGAAGAGCTGGGACGAGTTCGTGCGCTGCCTGCCCAAGATGTGGATGCAGGAGACCTTCTCCTACCAGGGCGAATTCTGGTCGATGCCGGAACGCACCATCCTGCCCAAGCCGTACCAGAAGCCGCACCCGCCGATGTGGGTGGCGGTCACCAGCCCGGGCACCGAGATCGACGCCGCCGAGCGCGGCCTGGGCAGCCTCGGCCTCTCCTTCGCGGGCTTCGAGGAGCAGGAGAAGAAGATCAAGGAGTACCGCCGGCGCATCCAGTCGTGCGAGCCGGTCGGCGCTTTCGTCAACGAGCAGGTCGCCACCACCAACTTCCTGTTCTGCCACGAGGACGAGAAATACGGCGTCGAAATCGGCAAGAAGCTCGGCAACACCTTCAACTACCTGGCGACGCAGCTGATCTCGACGCGCGAGGTCTTTTCCTCGCCGTCCTACCAGTCGCTCGGGCTGCTGCCGGCGCTGCGCCGCGCCGCCACCGGCCCCGACGCCAGCGAGCAGCAGACCGAGGGCATGGCCTATGGCGATCCGGCGCGCATCATCCGCGCCGTCAAGAAATGGGAATCGCTCGGCGTCGATTGCATCAACTTCATTTTGAACGCCAACGAGGTCGTGCCGCAGGCTGAGGTGATGGCGAGTTTGAAACTGTTCGCCAAGGAAGTGATGCCGGTGTTCGCCAAGAAGCCGGCGAATGTCGCCGCCGCAGCGGCGGAGTAGAACCATGCCTCTGTACGGAACGCTTGACCTCACCGCCGTCGCCAAGACGCTGCCGACACTCGCAAACCTCGACACCGAGGCGTGGATCTTGCCCAAGGCCGAGATGCTGCAGCTTCTGATCGAGGTGCCGCGCAGCTCGACCGACGGGCTGCTGCCCAAGGCGATGCATCCCGCGCTGCCGTCCTACGTGATCCTGGCCCTCACCCGGTATTCCGAAAGTCCGGTCGGACCGTTCACGCTCGCCATGCTGCGCCTCGGCACCCGCGCCGGCGCCCATCCGCGCGGCCTCATGCTGGGTGCGGTCGCGAGCAGCGACGCGGCGGCCAAGGAACTGCGCAACCGCTGGGGTTTCCCGATCGAGGCGGGCGAGGTCAAGTTCCTGCGCCGGCACGACAGGGTCATGGGCACGGTGAAGAAGGACGGCAAGACCATCCTCGACTGCGCGCTGGTCGATCCGCAGCCGGTGTCGGGCACCGACGTGCAGTACATCAACTGGGTGACGGCGGCGAACGCACCGCTCGACGGCCAGACCCAGACCATGCTGATCCAGGTCGATCCGAAATACACCTTCTACAAGGCCGAGCGCGGCAAGCCGCAGGTGGCCACGTTCGACGCCGCGGCGTGGAATGCGCCCAACCTCGAGCTCGCCAGCCCGATCATCGGCACCTGCTGCACCGTCGACACCGACCTGCCGCGCATCCGCTTCGTGATGGATCCGCTGAAGCCGGTGTTCCAGGGCACGCGACGGATTCGGGAGTCACGCGTCGACGAGTGAGGCTTCGACAGAACAACCTCACCCTGAGGAGCGGCCGCAGGCCGCGTCTCGAAGGGTGGGCGACGTCACGACTGTTGCCCATCACAGCGCGGGGGTTACCCCGCGCGATCGAGACGCATCGCTGCGCGATGCTCCTCAGGATGAGGTGGGGATTCGGTCGACGCATCTTTGCTGGGGGCGCGCCACTCCAGTGGCGCGTCTTTTCATGCTCATTCGGACCGCGGGCGTCCCGCCCGCTCATGATCATGAGGCGGGCGGGACGCCCGCGGTCCGGAAGACCATAACGCGCCACTGGAGTGGCGCGCCGCCGGCAATGACATGCCTCAAGGGGGATGCGCCCTACCGCAGCAGTCCGTCTTCCAAGGCCTTGATCTGCAGGGCCAGATAGCGCGAATAGATCCGGCATTGCGCCAGGCTGCCGGCGGTGAACCAAAGCCCGTCCTGCGCCGTCCGCATCCACATGTTACGCAACTCGCCGCCGTCGTCGAAGCCCCACACGGGGCCGATGCGGTCGGCGACGGCGTCGCCCAAGGTCGCGCGCACGAATTCCTGCTGGCTCTCATAGCCGGTAGCAACGACGACGAGATCGGCCGGCATCGTCGTGCCGTCGCGCAAGACGGCACCTTGCGGCGTGAAACGGTCGATGGCGTCGTATTGCAGCAGCCCGATCCGGCCATCGACGATCATGTCGGAGCAGCCGACATTGAAGTAATAGCCGCCGCCGCGGCGCAGATACATCATCTGGAAGCCGGTGTCGTCCTCGCCGTAGGTGAGACGAAAGCCGCGCGCCTCAAGGCCCTGCAACAGAGCACGATCGGCCGCGCGCATCTCCGCCGTCGAAAGCTGATAGGCGCGCAGCAGGACCGCATAGGGCATCGACACGGCCAGCAAATCGCAATCCGCGAAAGGCAGGCCCTCGCTGTAGATCGAGTAGACCTTCTGCGCCTCGCGGATGCTCACGATATAGGTCGGGCTGCGCTGGACGAGGGTGACGTGGGCGCCGCTGGAGCAGAGATCCTGCGCGACGTCGTGGCCGCTGTTGCCGGTGCCGAGCACGAGGGCCTGGCGGCCTTTCCAGGCTTCGCCGCTGGTGTAGCTGCCGGAGTGCATGACCGTGCCGGCGAATGTGTCGAGGCCGGGCACCGAAGGCCAGATCGGAATGCCGCTGACGCCCGTCGCCACGATCAGATGGCGCGGCTTCAAGATGCGCTCGCTGCCATCCGTGCGGCGCAGCGTCACCGTCCAACGCCGTTCCTTGGCATCGTAGCGGCCGCCGGCCAGCTCCGTGCCCGTCCAGTAGTTGAGGTCGAGCGCGTCGACATAGGCCTCGAACCAGTTGGCGAGCTTGTCCTTAGGAATGAAGACCGGCCAGGTGGGCGGGAACGGCATCAGCGG
>JABCYT010000201.1 GCA_013290035.1 Alphaproteobacteria bacterium | reverse complement strand
TCGCTGATCACCGCCAGCAGGAGGAAGAAGCCGCAGCCGAAATGGAAGCAGGCAGCCAGCGCGGCCGCCCACGCGCTCGCCGTCACGCGATGGATGAAGGCGTAGACGAAGACGATGCAGAGGCTCGCCCACAAGGCATTGAGGTAGGCGAACTGTTTCCACGGCACGCCGCGCAGGATGCCGAGCGCGTCGAGCGCGCGAGCCAGCGCTCCGTAGAGCGGGAAATACAGATAGTTCGACGGATCGAGCTGCGCGTGCGCGGGGTCGGCGATCCAGGGCTCGGCCTGGATGCTCTTGTACATCCCGTTGGCGGTGATGATGTGGACGTTCTGCAGCCAGTCGATCAGGCCGACCAGGACCAGCAGTGACAGAACGAACGCCGACGCAAGTTGCCAGCCGAGCGCCGGAGCCTTCATCGATCTCGTTGGTTCAGATCTTGCGGCCGAACAGGACCACCGCGCCTTCCGGCCCGTAGCTCTCCGAATGCAGGCAGCCGCGCGCCAGATCCCAGCTATCGCCGGGCTTGTAGGTCTTGACTTCGTTGGCCGAGGTGATGGTGATGGCGCCCTTCAGCACCATCGCTCGCACATCGTAGGGATGGCTGTGCTCGGGATTGACCTTCACGCCGGGCGTGGTGTTGGTGAGGATCTCATAGCCGTCGCGCTTCAGCCCGGCTTCAAAGGTCTGTCGGTCCATAAGCATCCCCTTTCGTTCACGCGCCCTTGCGCGCCGCCACCACATATTGCGCCCCCAGCGGCAGCCACGCCAGCAGGCGATCGATCCCGCGCAGGAAAGTGATCCCCGGCGGCATGAACATCAGGTAGTTCGACACGATGTCGTAGCGCGCCGAATCGAGCAGCCCGTGGCGGACTTCCTTCTCGTCGAGCAGGATGGCGTTCGCGTCGATCGGCGTGCGGGCGATGACATAGCGCACCAGAGGGTTGCGAGGATTGTGCTCGAAGACATAGAGCCGACCGTCCGGCTTCAGTAGCCGGCCGAGCTCGCGGTAGACGGCCTGGCGCTCGGCGGGCGGCACGTGGTGCAGCACGGCGCTGATGGTGACGATGTCGAACTGGCCGTCGGCGAAGGGCGTGCGCGCACCGTCCTGGACCGCCAGCGCCGGCGCCGGCCCGAAAGCCGCCGGCCAGCGCTTAGCGGCCTCGGCCAGCATGCCGGTCGAGACGTCGCAGCCGGTGAAGGCCGCGCGCGCGCCCAGTCCCACCAGCACGCGCAGAAGGTCGCCCGCGCCACAGCCATAGTCGAGCACGGCCAGGCCGCCTGCCGTCAATCGAAGCTCGCGGCGCAACAGCCAGCGCGCCTTCACGGCGATGAACTGGTCGGCCGAGGAGCCGACCAGGCGCTTGATCGGATTGTCGAGACCGCCGTCGTAGTGCGCGGCGTGGCTGTCGAACTCGGCCGGCTTCATTTCGGGCCGCCGACGATTTCGCGGATCATGAACAGCGGCCGGCCCTTGCTCTGGTCGTAGAGCCGGCCGAGATAGGCGCCGATGATGCCCAGCATCAGGAACTGCATGCCGCCCAGCAGGCCGACCGCGGCCATCAGCGACGTCCAGCCGGGCAGATTCATGCCCATCAGCCAGCCGATGATCGAATAGAGGAAGAAGGCGAAGCCGACCGCTGCCATCACCCAGCCGATGGTCATCGAGGCCATCAGCGGCACCACCGAGAAGGCGGTGATGGCATCGGCGGCGAAGCGCACCATCTTGGCCAGCGGATACTTGCTCTCGCCGGCGACCCGCGCCTTGCGGTCGTAGAGCAGCGGCACCTGTTTGCCGCCGATCCACGCCACCATGCCGCGGATGAAGCGATGGCGCTCGGGCATGAGCAGCAGCAGGTCGAGCACGCGGCGGGTCATGAGGCGGAAGTCGCCGGTGTCGGTCGGGATGGCCACGTCGGTCAGGCGGCCGATCAGCTTGTAGAAGGCGGCGGCCGAGGCGCGCTTGAACAGGCTCTCGCCGTCGCGCTGGCGGCGCTGGCCGTAGACCACGTCGGCGCCCTGATCGATCAGCGCCATCATGTCGGGCAGGAGCTCGGGCGGGTCCTGCAGATCGGCATCGATGATCAGGATGCGCTCGCCGCGGCACACCGTCAGGCCGGCGGTGAGCGCGAGCTGATGGCCATGGTTGCGCATCAGCCGCACCGCGACGATGCGCGGGTCGCGGGCCGCCGCCTCGGTCATGATCTTCCAGGTGCCATCGCGCGAGCCGTCGTCGACCAGCACGATCTCACTGGCGCCGCCGATGCCGTCTAGCACCGCACCGACGCGGCGCAGGAACTCGGGCAGGGCTTGCTGCTCGTCATAGCAAGGGGCCACCACGGAAAGCGCCGGGCGGATGGCGGGAGTCATGGGCGGAGCATTAACCGTTGTTGCGGGCGCCGGCTAGGGACCAGGACCCATTTCAGGCCTGGGGAAAGTCGCCTCAGCCGCCGGATTTGCCGACGCCGAGCCCGATCAGGACGAGCGCAACGGCCATCAGCATCCAGCCGGGATGACGACCGCGCGTCCCCCACAGATTGCCGAGAGCGCCGTACAAGTAGGAGCTGCCGACGAGCAGGCCGGTCGCGAGCCGCGCGTCGTGCTCGAACCACAGGGCAGCGGCAATCAAGGCGAGTCCGCCGAGGAACCAGTTGAAGGTGCTGAAATGCAAGAGCCCCGGCACGAGCCTTCTGACCGGAGCGGCGATCCGCCCATTCGCGACAAACAACGCCTCGACCGGCCTGACCATGAGCCGCTGGGTCAGGACGCCATGAACCACCGCCACGCCGCTTCCGATGACCCCGGCCATCGCCAGGGCGGCATCTTGCCAGACCATGTTCCATACACCTCTGTACGGAACATGGTGCCTGTATTGGCTAGAGTCAATACACTTGTGTATGGTTGAACCATGAATGAGCGCCTGGCGAAGGACGACTGGATAGAACACGGCCTGCGGACGCTCGCGAACGAGGGGGTCAACGCCTTGAAGGTCGGTCCGATGGCGACGGGGCTGCAAGTGTCTCGGGGCAGTTTCTACTGGCACTTCCGGGACATTGCCGATTTCCGCTCGCAGCTGCTGCGAAGCTGGCAAGAGCGGACAACCGATCAGGTCATCGAGCAACTCGAAGCCGAGAAGGCCGAACCGGACCGTCTGAAGCATTTCATGCGGCGAGCCCTCAATGTGAAGCGCGACCTCGACCGAGCCATCAGGTCCTGGGCGGCAGAAGACGAGGACGTTGCCAAGATCGTTGCAAGCGTCGATGACCGCAGGGTCGCCTACCTCGCAAAAATGCTGGTCGCGGCAGGCGTGGAAAGCCGGCGGGCGCTGCCTCGGGCGGCCTTCATGTATTGGGCCTACCTGGGCCAGACCATGGTCATGGATCCCCGCCATTCCTCGATCCCGCCGGCCGCCATCGACGACATCAGCGACCTGTTCGAGAAGTGACGCCCGACCGAGGTCGATGGCGATCCGCTTGTCGCTCCCCTTCACGGCGGCAATGGGCTATCAACCACCTTCATGACCGCCAACGACAACAACCATCGCGGCCTGCTGCCGGCCGGGCTGGCCGACCTGCTGCCGCCCGATGCGGCGCGCGAGGCCGGCGCGATCGGCATCGCTATCGAGCGCTTCGCCGCCTTCGGCTACGAGCGGGTGAAGCCGCCGTTGGTCGAGTTCGAGGAATCGCTGCTGGGCGGCCCGGGCGCGGCGCTGGCGCCGCAGACCTTCCGCCTCATGGACCCGGTCTCGCAGCGCATGATGGGCGTGCGGCCCGACATGACCGTGCAGGTCGCGCGCATCGCCGTGACCCGGCTCAAGCACGAGCCCAGGCCGCTCCGCCTCTCCTACGGCGGCAACGTGATCCGCGTACGCGGCAACGCGTTGAAGCCCGAGCGCCAGTTCGCCCAGGTCGGCACCGAGCTGATCGGCGTCGATTCGGCCGAAGCCGACGCCGAGGCCGTGCTGCTGGCAATCGACGCCTTGCGCGCCGTCGGCGTGGCCGACCTCAGCGTCGACCTCAACCTGCCGACCCTGGTGGCGGCCGTCGCCGCAGGCTTGAAGCTGCCGGCCGAGACGCTGCGCCGCGTGCGCCGCGCGCTCGACCGCAAGGACGAGGGCGGCATCGCCAAGGCTCTCGGAGAGGGCAAGGCGGACGGCAAGAAGGCGGCCGACATGCTGGCCGGCCTGTTGCGGGCGGCCGGTCCGGCCGAGCCCGGCATCGCCCGGCTGACCGCGCTCAAGCTGCCCGCCGCAGCGGCGGCCGAGGCGGCGCGGCTCGCCGAGGTGGTGAAGCTGGTGCGCGCCGCCGACGAGGATCTGCCGATGACGCTCGATCCCGTCGAATATCGCGGCCTCGAATACCAGACCGGCGTGTCGTTCTCGGTGTTCGGCCTGAAGGGCCGCGAGGAGCTGGCGCGCGGCGGCCGCTATTCCGCGGGCTATCCGGAGGACGGCGTCAGCGAGCCGGCGACCGGCTTCACGCTCTACATGGATGCGGTTTTGTCGGCGTCAGACACGGCGCCCGAGCGGCCGAGACTCTTCCTGCCGCCCGGAACGCCGTGGAGCGAGGCCGCCCCCTGGCAGGCCAAAGGCTATGCCGTGGTGCGCGGCGTGACGGCATCTGCCGATCCGCGCACCGAGGCCAAGCGGCTGCGCTGCAGCCACGCTCTGATAGACAAGGAAGCCGTGCCGCTGTAGGCGGCCGGCTTCCCTTCGGTCTGGAGGCTAGTTCGGCCGGGCCGTGTCGGCGCCGGAAAGCGCCGAGCCGTGCGCTCTGCTGAGGCCCGCCGTCCGCTCCTCGACGAGCAGCTCGACCATGCCCATCAGCAGGACGAGTTCGCCGTCCTTCATGTCCTCGGCTTCGGCCTTCATGTCCTGGATGCTGTGCCAAAGATGGAACAGGCTGGAAGCTTTCTGCTTCGCTGAAAGGCGCCGCTTGCGGGGCTTCTGCTCGACCTGGAAACTCGTTGCGTTGGCCATCTCTCCCTCCTGTGAAGTCCACACGTCCTACCACCCACGGGAGGCATCCAACGCGATATTGGCCGGCCGCTCTGTGGCTAAACGCACATATCGAGAGGCTTGTTTTGAATATTTTATGGCAGGGCGTGGGGAATGGTTTTTCCTTCGCGCCCCTCTCTCAGCGTGCTATCCAAACTCACGCCTCTCCGGAGCCCACACCGGGGAGGCGTTTTCGTGCGTGAACCCCGGGCATCAGGGCAGGGCAATGGCCAATGTGGCAGTGATCGGCACCCAATGGGGCGACGAGGGCAAGGGCAAGATCGTGGACTGGCTGAGCGAACGCGCCGAGGTCGTGGTGCGTTTCCAGGGCGGCCACAATGCCGGCCATACGCTGGTGATCGGCAACCAGGTCTATAAGCTCGCCCTCCTGCCCTCCGGCGTGGTCCGCGAGGGCAAGCTTTCGATCATCGGCAACGGGGTCGTGGTTGACCCCTGGCACTTCCTCGAGGAGGTGCAGAAGGTTTCGAGCCAGGGCGTGTCGGTGACGCCCGACAACCTCAAGATCGCCAACCATGCCGTGCTGATCCTGCCGCTGCACCGCGATCTCGACGGCTGGCGCGAGGACGCGCCCGGCACCATCAAGATCGGCACGACGCGGCGCGGCATCGGCCCGGCCTACGAGGACAAGGTCGGCCGCCGCGCCATCCGGGTCGGCGATCTCGGCGAGCCGGACTATCTCGCCAAAAAAGTGAACACGCTGCTGGCACACCACAATCCGCTGCGCACCGGTCTCGGCAAGCCGCTGATCGATGCCGCCAAGCTCACGGCTGATCTGCTCGAGCTCGCGCCCAAGATCCTGCCCTTTGCCGAGGATGTGTGGGAGCGCCTTGACGCGCTGCGCGCCTCGGGCAAGCGCATCCTGTTCGAGGGCGCGCAGGCCACCATGCTCGACATCGACCACGGCACCTATCCCTATGTCACCTCGTCCAACACGGTGGCGGCGCAGGCCATGATCGGCAGCGGCATGGGCAACGGAGCGGTGGGCTACGTGCTGGGCATCGCCAAGGCCTACACCACGCGGGTCGGCGACGGCCCCTTCCCCACCGAGCTGACGGACGAGATCGGCCAGGGCCTCGGCGATCGCGGCAAGGAATTCGGCACCAATACCGGCCGGCGGCGGCGCTGCGGCTGGTTCGACGCCGTCATGGTGCGCCAGGCCGTGAAGCTGAACGGCATCGACGGCATCGCCCTCACCAAGCTCGACGTGCTCGATGGCGAGAAGACCATCAAGGTCTGCGTCGCCTATGAGCTCGACGGCAAGCGCATCGAACGCTTCCCCTTCACCATGGGCGCGCAGGCCAAGCTGAGGCCGATCTGGGAAGAATTCGAAGGCTGGACCGAAAGCACGCAAGGCGCCCGCTCCTTCGCCGAGCTGCCGGCGACGTGCATCAAGTATGTACGCAGGGTCGAGGAGCTCGTGGGCTGTCCGGTGGCGCTCCTCAGTACCAGCCCGCAACGCGAAGACACCATCCTGATGACGGACCCGTTCCGCGACTAGCCGGACACGCGGCTAACACGAACCTGACAACGGGA
>JABCYT010000200.1 GCA_013290035.1 Alphaproteobacteria bacterium | reverse complement strand
TGCGGCGCGGCAAGGTGACGGCGCCGGAACCGGACAGGAAGAGCGCTACCACCAGCTCGTCGAAGGACGTGATGAAGGCGAACAGCGCGCCGACCAGCACGCCGGGCCGGATCAGCGGCAGCGTCACCTGGAAGAACGTCCCGCCGGGCGTGGCGCCGAGGCTGAGCGCCGCCTGCTCGAGCCTTGGGTCGATGCCGGCCAGGCTGGCGCTGACGCTGGTCACGACGAACGGCACGGCGAGGCAGGTATGGGCCAGCACCAGGCCGATCGGCGAGCCGACCAGCCCGTAGTGCGAAAAGGCATAGTAGATGCCGATCGCCACGACGATCACCGGCACGATCAACGGCGAGAGGATCAGCCCGGCCGCGACGACGCGGAGCGCGCGCGGCAGGCGGGCGATGCCCAGCGCCGCCAGCGTGCCGAGCAGCGTCGCCAGCACCACGGTCGCGGCGGCGACCCACAGGCTGAGCCAGGTCGGCCGCAACCAGTCCTCGCTGCCGAAATAGGCGCTGTACCAGCGCAAACCGAAGGCCGGCGGCGGGAAGGTGAGGTAGGTCGCCGACGAGAACGACACCACGACCACGACGACGATGGGGAAGGCCAGGAACAGCAGGATCAGCCCGACCAGCGTCGCCGGCAGGAGGCGCGTCGCATTCATCGCGTGTTCATCCGGAAGGCGTTGCCGATACCGGGCAGGCGATAGCAGGCGGCGATGATGGCGAGCGCCGTCGCCAGCAGGACGGCGGACAAGGTCGCCGCATAGCCCCAGTTGAGCTGGTCGACCTGCTGGGCGATCAGCATCGACAGCGTGATCTCGCGCGGGCCGCCGACCATGGCCGGCGTGATGTAGAAGCCGAGCGCCAGCACGAAGACCAGCAGGACGCCCGCGGCGACGCCCGGCATGGAGAGCGGCAGGATGACCTGCCGGAAGGTTCGCCAGGGCGTGGCCCCCAGCCCCGACGCCGCGCGCGCCAGCGAGGGATCGATCTGCCGCAGCGCATTGGCGATCGGCAGGATCATGTAGGGCAGCAGGATGTGGATCATCGCGATCTGCGTGGCGAGCGGCGTGTTGAGGATGCGCAGCGGCCGCTCGAGCAGGCCGGCGGCGAGCAGGGCCTCGTTGATCAGCCCGTGCCGTCCCATCAGCACCATCCAGGCGTAGCTGCGCACCAGCACGCTGGTCCAGAAGGGCAGCAGGATCAGGATCAGGATGACCGGCGCCCAGCGTCGCGTGCGCACCAGGGCGAGCGCCACCGGGTAGCCGAGCAGCAGCGTTCCCAGCGTGACGATCACCGAGGTGTAGAGCGTATTCAAGAAGACCTTCTGGAACACCGCATCGTCGGGCAGTGCCGCGTAGTGCGAGAGGCTCCAGGCCGGATCGGAAACGCTGCGCATCAGCATCGTCACGACCGGCAGGGCGTAGAAAGCCAGCATGAAGAGGAGCAGCGGCGCCGCCAGCAGCAACGGCACCAGGTTCTTCGGACCGCGGGCGTCTCGCCCGCTCATGTTCATGATGCGGGCGAGACGCCCGCGGTCCGCCGAGCCGAAGGGGCGAACGATCGCTTCAGACAAGAATCGTATCCGCGACCGACCAGGCGATCTCGGCCTGCTCGCCGACCGCGCGCCGCCGGATCGCCGCACTCGACGGCTCCTTCAGCACCATGGCGGTGCCGTCGCCGGCCTGCAGCATGTAGCGGCAGCGTTCGCCGGCGAAGACGGCCTCGGTCACGGTCACGCTGAGGCGGTTCTGCGGCGCGCCCGAGGACGACGGCGAATGCCAGGCGCCGTCGGCGAAGCGCAGGCGCTCCGGCCGCGTCGTCAGCATCACCTTCTCGCCCGCGGCCAATGGGCTGGGAGACATCCGGCCGGGACAGAGGGCGCGCAGCAGCGCGCCGTCGCATTCGGCCACGACGACGTCATCCTCGATGCCGCGCACGATGGCGGGCAGGAAATTCGACTCGCCGATGAAGCCGGCGACGAAGCGGCTGCTCGGCCGGTCGTAGAGATCCTCGGGCCGCCCGACCTGCGCCACCAGGCCTTCGTTCATGACGGCGATGCGGTCCGACATGGTGAGCGCTTCTTCCTGGTCGTGCGTGACATAGATGAAGGTGATGCCGAGATCGGCGTGCAGGCGGCGCATCTCGAGCTGCAGGTTCTCGCGCAGTTGCTTGTCGAGGGCGCCCAGCGGCTCGTCCATCAGCAGCAGGCGCGGCTTGAAGACGATGGCGCGGGCGAGCGCCACGCGCTGCTGCTGGCCGCCCGAGAGCTGGCGCGGATAGCGCTCGCCGTAGCCCGGCAAATGGACCAGCTCGAGCGCCTCGCCGACCAGCTTCGCCCGTTCCGCCTTGGCGACGCCGCGCTGCTTCAGCGGGAAGCCGATATTCTCGGCCACCGTGAGATGGGGAAACAATGCGTAGTTCTGGAACACCATGCCGATGTTGCGGCGATAGGGCGGCATGGCGACCACCGACTTGGCATCGATGGCGATGTCGCCGGCGGTCGGCATCTCGAAGCCCGCGATCATCATCAGCGTCGTCGTCTTGCCCGATCCGCTCGGCCCCAGCAGCGTCAGAAACTCGCCCGAGCGGATGTCGAGCGAGACGCCGGCCACGGCGGCGACGCGGTCGTAGCTTTTCTCCAGGTCGGTCAGCGACACCGAGGCGCCGCGGCCGGCTCCCGCCATCGCCGTCAGCTCAGCAGCCATTTGTTGAACCGGTTGACGACCGCCTCGCGATTGTCGATCCACCAGTCGTAATTGTAGTTCACGAGCTGCGCCTTGATGGCGGGCGCGCTCGGCAGCACTTGCAGCCGCTCGGCCGGGATGTACTCGTTCGACTTGTTGTTGACCGAGCCGTAGGGGATGCCGAGCGCGACGCGGGCCTGTGGGATGGCCATCGTCGAGTAGGCCGCGAACTTCATCGCGTTCACCTTGTTCTTGGCGCCTTTCGGGATGCCCCAGGCGTCGCGCTTGAGCAGGCCCTGGCTCCAGCTGATCGCGCCGGGAACGCCCGCCGCCTGCAGCGCCGCCATGCGGCCGTTCCACACCGTGGTCATGACGACCTCGCGGTCGGTCAGAAGCTGGATCGGCACGGCGCCGGTGTCCCACCACTTGACGACGTCCTTCTTGATCTTGTCGTAGCTCTCGAAGGCCTTGTCGATATCGATGGGATAGACCTTCTCGGGCGGCACGCCGGCCGCCATCAGGGCGAACTCCATCTCGGGCCAGCCGCCGGCGCTGGTGCCGACCATGGCGCGGTCGCCGGGAAACTTCTTGGTGTCCCAGAAATCGGCCCAGCCTTTCGGCACGGCGCCCTTGAAGGTGTCGGTGCGATAGGCCAGCACCTGCGCCCACACCAGCATCTCGAGGCCGTATTCGAAGCGATAGGCGGCATCGACTCCGGAATCGACGAGGTCGTAGTCGATCTTCTCGAAGTAGTCGCCGTGCTTTTGCAGGTTCATGATCGAGCCGCGGCTGAGCTGCGCCATGTCCCATTCGACGTTGCCGGTCTCGACCATGGCCTTGACCTTGGTCGGATCGGAGCCCGGGAAGGCCCGCACCTTGATGCCGGAAAGCTTCTCGAACGGCTCGAAGTAGGCCTTCTGCTGGGTCTCCTGCATGGTGCCGCCGAAGGTGGCGATGCGGACCTCGCCGGTGCCCTTGAGGGCATCCGGGATCGACGTGACCTCGGGCCAGGCAGCCTGCGCGGCCGCGGGCCGGATGAACGGCGCGGCGAGGCCGGCGCCCAGAAGCCCCAGGGCGGTGCGGCGGCCGAACGGACTATTCAAACGGTATCTGCGCATGATGGCTGTTGCCTTCCTGCTCGGGTTGATCAGAACGCCAGAAGATTGTCGCGGAACTGCGCGTGCTCGTAGCTCTTGCGCACGAGGCCGCGATCCTGGAGGGCGGGGATCAGGCCATCCTCGATCTCCGCCAGGGTGCGGCGGTTGACGTTGGGCATGGAGAACAGGAAGCCGTCGCCGCCCACCTCTTGCATGACCTCGCCCATGCGCGCGGCGACAGAGTCGGGCGTGCCGACGAGGTCGATCGACAGGTCGACGGCGTTGAAGCTCGCCATGGTCTCGCGGATGGACCGGCCGTTCGCCATCTTGCGGAACTGCTCGAGGTTGAGCTGATGGCCGTTGGTCGTCACGTGGTCGGGCAGGGGCTTGTCGAGGTCGAACTTGGCGAAGTCGATGTTGGTCACCTTGCCGAAATGCGCCAGCCGCTCGTCGATATGCTCCATGGCGAGGCAGGCCCGCTTGCGCTTGCGGTCGTGGGCCTCTTCCAAGGTCTCACCCAGGATCGGATTGATGAGATAGAGCACCTTGCAGTCGGACGGCTTGCGGCCTTGCGCCACCATGTGCTTGTGCACGTCGTCGCGATAGGCGCGCATCGCCTCGATGCCCTTGGCGTTGACGACGATGGTGTCGGCGTGGGCGGCGGCGAACTTTCGTCCGCGCGGCGAGCCGCCGGCCTGGGCGATCACCGGCTGGCCCTGCGGCGCCGGGCCGGAATTGAGTGGGCCGCGCGTGCTGAAATACTTGCCTTGATAATTGACGGCGTGGACCTTGGTATGATCGACCAGCACGCCGTTCTTGCGGTCGGCGACGATTGCGCCCGGCTCCCACGATCCCCACAGGCCGCGGCAGACTTCCATATATTCGTCGGCCATGTCGTAGCGCAGGTCGTGCTCGGGCATACCCTGCATGCCGAAGTTCATGGCCGCGAAATCGGAGCTGCCGGTGACAGCATTCCAGCCGATGCGCCCGCCCGACACCTGGTCGAGCGTCGCCACAAGGCGGGCCAGCAGATAGGGGTGATAGGCATAGGTGCCGAACGTCGGGACGATGCCGATGCGCGACGTCACCTGCGTCATCAGCGCCGCCACCACCGAGGGATCCTGGCGCGGCACGGCGATGCCGTTCTTGAGGTAGATCTCGGTCGAGCCGCCGAAACTCTCGCCGACATAGGAGGAATCCTCGAGCAGGATGTAGTCGAAGCAGGCGCGCTCAAGGGTGCGCGCCATATTCAAAAACAGCTCCGGCATCATCCAGGTCTGGCCGATATGTCCGGTCCACGGCTCGCCCCACGCCTGCACGCTCGATCCTTGCAAGAACCACGCGAGATGAAACGGTTTGGTGGTCACTGCTGCGCTCTCCACGATTGTGCTGCCCCGACCCGGATGGGCGAGGGAGACGCAAATACTGTGCCGAGGGCGTGGCTTGATCAACGGCGTCTGGTAATCGGAACCGGGCAGACGTTATAGTCGTCCGAGTACCAAACGTGAGGGCTTGCCGCGATGCCCATTTCGTACACGGAGCTTCCGGACTCGACCTACCTCGATTTCACCAGCTACCGCAGCGGAGCCGCGCCCCTGAGCGGCGGGACGCCGGTGGCCCACTTCACGATGAACGTCGCCCTGGTGCTGGACCGCGCGAACGATCCGACGGCGTTGCTGGATTCCAATTGGGGGTCGCGCGAGCAGCAGCTCGCTGCCCTGAACCAGAGCGGCACGCTGTGGTCGACCTACGGCGCCGATCCGACGAAGTACAGCGCCGTTCTGGCTGCCCTGCACGCCGACGGCATCCAAACGGTCGATGAGCTGGGCGCCAACGGCTATGTCTCGTCGGTCGAGTCGCGCACGATCTGGGTGCATCTCGACGAGACGAACTTCACGACGCTTTTTGGCCCCGGCGCCACTCTTCTCGCAGGCCCGATAGAGATGGTGCTCGGGCGCGCGCACCTGGAGGGGCGGAAAGATGCAGAGCTCGCCGCCCGATCGCGCGATCGCCTCGTTGAAGGCGACATGTTCCGAGACTTCGCGGCCGGCGCCGTCGAGGCCGCAATAACGGGCGGTGAGCGCGGCGGACAGCCGGTAGATGCCGAGGCCGCCGAAAGCCGATCGCACGGCAATCGGCGGCAGCGCGGCGGGAATCTCGATCTGCCGGGCGAAGACTTCGCGGAACTTGGCGACTTCGAAGCTCTCGTCCTGCGGCCGCCCCCAGATCGGATGCCAGCAATCCTGCGGGCACCAGCGATCGTGACGTAGCGCCCAGATGTCGTAGTAACGCGGCGCCGCGTTGGCCAGGACGGCAGCCCTCGCCGGATCGCCGCCGAGCCAGCGGACGGCTTCGGCAAACCCGTCGGCACGAGCAGGAAATGCCAGGACATCGTCGAGGTCGGCCATCACGAGGTGATCGTAGCCCGCCCAGTCGGAGCGGCGGATTTCGTCGAGGCAGGCGTTGCGCGCAAGGGCAATGCGCTCGGTGCGCTTGGGCAGCCGGTCCGCCAGGACACCGAGATCGATCACCTTGCCGCGACGACCGCCATGGCGGGCATCGCCCAGCCAGCGCTGCAGGATCGACAGCGAATCGTCCGCGCTGTCGCTGACCACGAAGACGAACGCCGTCTCGGCATAGGACGCGGCAAAGCGGCCAAGGGTTGCCAGCACGCCGGGCAGGTGGATCGCGCAGTCTCGCGCCACGCCCGCGAACACAGCGCGCGATGGGGCCGGCGCACTCACCGGGAAGGCGGGTCGTCCGGCGACGGGTCGGTCTTGCCGAACAGCCTCCCCAGC
>JABCYT010000199.1 GCA_013290035.1 Alphaproteobacteria bacterium | reverse complement strand
AGCGACATGGTGAGCCCGACATGCATCGCCTCGGCGATGGCGTCGGGGTCGAATGGGTTCACGATCAACGCCTCGGTGAACTCGTGGGCCGCGCCCGCGAATTGCGACAGCACCAACACGCCCGGATCGTCGTCAGGCTGGGCGGCGACGAATTCCTTGGCCACCAGGTTCATGCCGTCGCGCAATGGCGTGACCACGCCGATGGTGCCGATGCGGTAGAGACCCGCCAGGGTCGCGCGCGGCGCCGGCCGCGTCGAGTAGCGCAGCGGCGTCCAGTCGAACTCCGAGAAGCGGCCGTTGATGCGGCCGGTCAGCCGGTCGAGCTCGGCGCGCAGCTTGCGGTATTCGTCGACCTCCTCGCGCGAGCGCGGGCAGATCTGCAGGAAGTGGATCTTGCGGCGGTGCTCGGGATGGCGCTCGAGCAGCCGCCCATACGCCTCGAAACGCTGCGGCAGGCCCTTGGAATAGTCCATGCGATCGACGCCGATGGCGAGCGCGCGGCCCGACAGGCTGCCGGCCACCCGCTGCACCAGCTTGTCGCTAGCGGCCCGCTCGGCCTCGTGGGCGAAGCCTTGCGCGTCGATGCCGATCGGGTCGGCGAAGACGCGCATGCGCCGCCCGTTCAGCCGCACCCATTCGCCGTCGATCGTCGCGCCCAGCATGCGCTGGGCGCAGTCGCGGAAGTCGCGGGCGTGCTCCTCGGTCTGGAAGCCCACGAGGTCGTAGGCGCAGAGGTCGGCCACCAGCTCGCGCGCGACAGGCATGGCCTCCAGCATCGACGGCGGTACGAACGGGACGTGGAGGAAGAAGCCGATCGGCCCCTGAAAGCCGTGCTGGCGCAACATGCGGCCGAACGGCAGCAGGTGGTAGTCGTGCGCCCACACGGTGTCGTCGGGCTGCACCACCTGGCTGAGCGCCGCGGCGAAGGTCTCGTTGACCGCGAGGTAGCCGAGATAATCCTCGCGGCGGAAATGCATCAGGCCGAGACGGAAATGCAGCAGCGGCCACAACGCGCCGTTGGCGAAGCCGACATAAAAGGCGCGGTGCGCCTCCGCGGTGAGGTCGACCGTGGCATAGGTGACGCCGCGCGCCTCGACCAGCGCCGGTTGCACCGCGGGCGTCGCCGAGAGGCGGCCGCTCCAGCCGAACCACATGGCGCCGGGCGTCAGGAGATCGCGCAGTGCCACGGCGAGGCCGCCCGCCGCAGTGATGCGGGCTTTGGGAATCGGCACTCGATTCGAGACGATTACGAGGCGTGCCATAGTCCCTCCTCCCAACTCCGCGACAGGCACAGGGCCGACAGGATCGGCCCGACCTGCGAGCAGGTCCGCGGAAATTGGTCGTTTGAGCTTAGCACGCCGATCTCGGAGTGCACGAGGGCCGAAGCGAGCCTGCCGACATCCGCCCGCTTGGCCATCCGGTCCAGCCGGTGCTGCGCCGTACCGTACATCGCTGCTGCAAAGGCATGCACTTCCTCGCGCTCCCGGTCCTCCCAAGGCCCGCGCTCGAAGTCAACGCCGCACGATGTGCCTCGTTCCCGACCACGCAGGGCCGGCGAGCGCTCACGCAATGCCCCTTATGACGGCACACCGAGCGGCGGCGCCGACGCGGCGCGGTTGCTCAAAAGTTCGACGCCGCGCGACAGCCAGGCGCGCACCTGAGCCGGATCGCCGCCGAACACCTCGGCCACGCGCAGGCCTTCGCCGCCAAATTGGCGGGCAGCCTCCATGCCCGCTTCATCCGTGAAGTCGTCACCGACGAAGATCGGACGACGCCCCCGGAACGGCGCCTGCGCCATCAGCCGCTCGACCGCATGACCTTTGGAAGCCGCGCGCGGTCCGATCTCGACGGCTTCGCGGGCCGGAATCAGATGAAACCGCGAGTGATCCTGCGGGACTAGGCCGCGCACGAGGCGCCATACCTCGGTGCTGCGATCAGGCGCCAGACGATAGTGAACCGCCACGCCGTGCGCCTTGGGCTCGACCAGCACCCCGGGCCAGCGCTCGGTGGCCCCCCGCAAGACCTCACGCCACTCGTCCGGGACGGCGAGCCCCTTGGGCATCTCCTCGACCCTGCCATCCTGGTAACGGAGCGCCACGCCGTGCTCGCCCGCCGCGCTGGCGGAGTATGGCGCGAGCAGGCTGTCGATGACGGCGATCGACCGGCCGCTCACGATGGCGACCGCGCCGCCCAGCAGGGCGTTAAGGCTGGCGAGCAATCCGGGCAGGTTGGGCGGCACCACGACCGATTCCGGCGTCGGCGCGATCTCGAGCAGCGTGCCGTCGAGATCTAGGAACAACGCGTTCGTCCGGTCGAGATCCGGCGGTGTCATCCTGCCCCCTCTGCGCCAACCAAAACTCTCGGGCGCGCAGGGGTTTCTCGACCACAACACGCCGCGTGTACGGGGCCGTCCCAAGCGAGCGACCGCACCTTGCGCGCGGACGGTTAACGCTCACTGGCGACGAGGGTTCCTAGCACGACACCGCGGGAGGGCGACAGGGCCGCGAGCGCGGACGGGCCTCCTAGCGCAGCGGTCCGAGGGGCTGCCAGAACGATCTGCCCGATTCGTAGGCCGCCGCCGCCGGCGAGATTCCGGCGTCGCGCAGGCTGCGCGCGTCCATCGCCGCGAGATGGCGCCGGGCCTGGGTCCGCTCGCGCCACAGCTCGAGGGTGGCGGCCAGTCGGCGGCCGAGCGACGGGCGCGGCAACACCGGGGTCACAAACGCGCCGGGCTGATCGGCGATGCGATGGCGGGATTCGTAACTCATCTGAACCCTCCTTGGGTGACGAGTCGAACGTGGGTCTTTTCCGCTCCTCTCTCAATTACATCGCAGGTAATTGGACGCACGAGACATGCTCATGCGAGCGTCGAAGAAACTTATTTCAGAGCCGCTCTAATCGCGTCGAGCCCATCGGTCAGCGCGGCCGGGCCGGGCTGGAGGATGAGCGGCGATTTGATTTCGACGATGCGGCCCTGCGCGACGGCCGGCAACGCGGCCCAACCCGGCCGCTCGGCGATCTGGCGCGGCACGACCTTGCGGCCGCACCACGAGGCCAGGATCACCTCGGGCCGCGCGGCGATCACGGCTTCAGACGAGACGATGCGCTCGCGTGCGCCGGCCGCGCCGCGCAAATGCGCGAACACGTCTTCGCCGCCCGCCACCTCGATCAGCTCCGACACCCAGCCGATGGCCGAGATCATCGGATCGTTCCATTCCTCGAAGTAGACCCGCGGCCGGCGCGTCGATCCCTTGCTGGCGCGCGCCACGTCCGCGACCCTGGCCTCGAGCGACCGCGCCAGCGCCTCGGCCTTGTCGCCGGCGCCGACCAGCGCGCCCAGCGTGCGGATCATGGCGAAGATGCCGCCAAGGTCGCGCTGGTTGAACAGGTGAACGGCGACGCCTGACTTGGCGAGGTCGCTCACGATGTCGGCCTGCAGGTCGGAGAAGGCCAGCACCAGGTCGGGCTCGAGGGCGAGGATCTTGTCGAGGCGCGCCGAGGTGAAGGCGCTCACCCGGGGCTTCAGCCGCACCTCGGGCGGGCGCACGGCGTAGCCCGAGACGCCGACGATGCGATCCTGCTCGCCCAGCAGATAAAGCGTCTCGACCGTCTCCTCGGTGAGGCAGATCAGGCGGCGGGGCGGGAAATAACGCATGGCTGCCAATCTATCCCACAGACGGTGGCCCTGAGAAATTGTCGGGCATGACGGCCGCGAGCCGCGCTAGTCTCCCCTCCTGCTCACGACGGGGACTTGCATGCTTCCTTCTCAACGCGCGCTGTTCGACATCCCGCGCGACGTCTGTTTCCTGAACGCCGCTTCCTGGAGCCCGCTGCCGCTCGCCGTGCAGGAGGCCGGCCGCGCCGCCGTCGGGCGCAAGGGCCAGCCGTGGAAGCTGGAAAGCAACTTCCAGTCCCAGCAATACGAGCGGGCGCGCAAGGCCGCCGCCGCCCTGATCGGCGCCGATCCTGCCGACGTCGCCCTGATCCCGTCCGTGGGCTACGGCGTGGCGACCGCCGGCAAGGTCATGGCGATCCCGCGCGGCAGCCGCGTCCTGGTGCTGCAGGACGACCACACCTCGCCGGTGCTCGAATGGATGAGCCGCGCCGAGACCGGCGGCTACACGGTCGAGACGGTGAAGCAGCCGGCCGACGGCGACTGGACCTCCGCGGTCCTCGAGGCGATCGAGCGGCCGGGCGCGGCGCCGCTGGCGCTGGTGTCGATCTCCTCGGTGCACTGGTCGGACGGCGGCGCGCTCGACATGCCGCGCATCGCCACGGCTGCGAAAGCGAAAGGCGCCGCGCTGCTGGTCGATGCCACGCACGATGCGGGCGTGCGCCGTATCGACGTGAAAAGTCTCGATCCCGATTTCCTGATCTTCCCGACTTACAAGTGGGTGCTGGGGCCCTATGGCCGCGCCTTCATGTATGTCGCCAAGCGGCGGCAGACCGGCGTGCCGCTCGAGCAGATCTCGGCCTCGCGCAAGGCGGTGTCGGCCGAGGACACGGTCTACTTCCGCGACACGTCCTACGTCGAAGGCGCGCGGCGCTACGACATGGGCGAGCGCGACCATTTCATCTCGCTCGAGATGGCGGCGGTCGGCATGGAGATGATGGCGGGCTGGGGCAACGACCCGATCGTGGCGCGGCTCTCGATGCTGACCGACCGTCTGGCCGACGGGCTCGCCAATTCGGGCGTGCGCGTGATCGACAAGAAGCTGCGCGCGCCGCACGTGCTCAGTCTGCAATTTCCGCAGGGCATGGCGCAGGATCTGCCGAAAAGGCTGGCGGCGGAGAATGTCTATGCCGCGCCGCGCCTCGGCCGGCTGCGCATCAGCCCGCACGTCTACAACGACGAGGAAGACGTCGATCGTTTCGTCGAGACCTTCAAGCGCGTTGCCCGCTGAGCGCATACTGTTAGCCGACGAGTGATGTCTGCCCGTCTGGCCGTCGATATCGGCGGCACCTTCACCGACGTCGTGCTGGAAACCGCCGACGGCGGCGCCCACGCGCTGAAAGTCCTCACGACCATCGACGCACCCGAACGCGGCGTGCTGGAGGGCGTGCGCACCATCCTGGCCGAAGCCAAGTGCCCGGCGGCCGACGTGAGCCTGGTCGTGCACGGCACGACGCTCGCCACCAACGCACTGATCGAGCGCAAGGGCGCGCATACCGCGCTGGTCACGACGGAGGGCTTCCGCGATTCTCTCGAGATCGCCTGGGAGCACCGCTTCGAGCAGTACGACATCTACATGGAGCGGCCCGAGCCCTTGGTGCCGCGCGACCTGCGCTTCGGCGTGCCCGAGCGGGTGGCGGCCGACGGCGCCGTGCTCCTGGCGCTCGATGAGCCGGCGGTGCGCGCCGTCGCGGCCGAGCTGCGCACCCGCAGGATCGAGGCGGTGGCCGTCTGCTTCCTGCACAGCTTCACCAACGAGGCGCACGAACGGCGCGCCGGCGCCATCCTGGCCGAGGAGCTGCCGGGCGTGGCGATCTCGCTCAGCTGCGACGTCTGCCCCGAGATCCGCGAGTACGAGCGCACCTCGACCACCATCGCCAACGCCTATGTCCTGCCGCGCATGGCGGGCTATCTCGGCGCGCTCGAGAGCAAGCTCAAGAAGCAAGGCATCGCCGGCCCCCTGCTGCTGATGATGTCGTCGGGCGGCATCACGACAGTGGAGACAGCACGGCGCTATCCCGTGCGCCTGATCGAATCGGGCCCGGCGGGCGGCGCCATCCTGGCCTTGACCGTCGCGGCGGAGAACGGGCTCGCCAAGGCCGTTGCCTTCGACATGGGCGGCACCACGGCCAAGCTCACTTTGCTCGACGACTTGAGCCTGCAGCGCTCGCGCCAGTTCGAGGTGGCGCGCGCCTACCGCTTCGTGCAGGGCAGCGGCCTGCCGGTGCGCATCCCCGTGATCGAGCTGGTCGAGATCGGCGCCGGCGGCGGCTCGATCGCCCGCCTCGATGCGCTGGGCCGCCTGCAGGTCGGCCCCGATTCGGCGGGCAGCGCGCCCGGCCCCGCCTGCTACGGCAATGGCGGCACCGAGCCCACCGTCACCGACGCCGACACCGCGCTGGGCCGCCTCGATCCAAAGCGCTTCGCCGGCGGCGCGATTCCGCTCCATCGCGACAAGGCCGAGACGGCGCTGCAGTCGCTCGCGGCACCGCTCAAGACCGATGCGCAAGGCGCCGCGGCCGGCGTGGCCGAAATCGTCGACGAGACCATGGCGAGCGCCGCCCGCGTGCATGCCGTGGAGAACGGCAAGGACACCGCCGAGCGCACCCTGATCGCCTTCGGCGGTGCCGCTCCTCTCCACGCCGCGCGGCTCGCCCGCAAGCTCGGCATGAAGCAGGTCGTGGTGCCGGTCGGCGCCGGCGTCGGTTCGGCCTTCGGCTTCCTGCGCGCGCCGATCGCCTACGAAGTCGTGCGCACGCGCCATGTCCGGCTCGACATGTTCGACGCCAAGATGCTGAACGAGCTGTTCGCCGCCATGCGCGGCGAGGCCGAGGCCGTCGTGCGGCCGGCCGCGCCCGGCGAGACGCTGGTCGAGACGCGGCTCGCCTTCATGCGCTATCGCGGCCAGGGC
>JABCYT010000198.1 GCA_013290035.1 Alphaproteobacteria bacterium | reverse complement strand
GACGCCGGCCAGGCCCGGCATCGCGCCCGAACTGGGCGAGCACAATGAGGCGGTGCTGGGCGAGCTGGGTTTTGGCGCAACCGAGGTGGCGGACCTGCGGGCGAGGAAGATCATCTGAATGCACAGAATACTGAAAGCGCTCGTCTGCGGCCTGCTGGTCGGGCTGATCGCTGCCTCGGCGTCGGCGCAACGCGTGCCGCGCTGGATGACGCTGCCGCCGACGCCCTCGCTGCCGACGCCGCAGGCGAGCGGCCAGGCGCCGGTCAACGGCATCTCGATCTGGTACGCCACCTTCGGCAGTGGTCCTCCGGTGGTCCTGCTGCATGGCGGGCTGGCCAACTCGAACTACTGGGGTCATCAGGTGCCGGCGCTGGCCGAGAAACATCGCGTCATCGTCATGGACAGCCGCGGGCACGGCCGCAGCACGCGCGACGCCCAGCCTTATGGCTACGCGCTGATGGCGTCCGACGTGATCGGCCTGATGGATTACCTGGGCATCGCCCAGGCGGCGATCGTAGGCTGGAGCGACGGCGCCATCCTCGGATTGAGCCTGGCGATGAGCCATCCCGACCGCGTCTCGCGGCTCTTCGCCTTTGCCGCCAATTCCGACCCGAGCGGCGTGAAGGACGTGGGCACGAGCCCCGTGTTCAATGAATTCACCGCGCGGGCGGAGAAGGAATACGAGGCGCTGTCGGCGACGCCCGGGCAGTTCAAGAGCTTCTTCGCCGAGATCGGCAAGATGTGGGAGACGCAGCCGAACTGGACCGCCAAGGACCTCAACGCGATCAAGGTGCCGACCTGGATCGTCGACGCCGACCATGACGAGGCCATCCATCGCGAGAACACCGAGTTCATGGCCAGGGAGATCCCCGACGCCGGCCTGCTGCTGCAGCCGGAGGTCAGTCACTTCTCGATGCTGCAGGCGCCGCGCCAGTTCACCGACGACGTGCGACTCTTCCTCGAACGGAAGTGGGACCGAGCCGCTTCGTCGAACAGGCTACTCCGCTGCCCTGCGCAACGGCTTGTCGCGACGCAGCTCAGCGACGCGCGCCTGGGTGTAGACGTCGGTCCAGTTGACCAGGGCCCGGTCGGTGACCTCGCGCGGATCGT
The DNA here is from genome assembly GCA_013290035.1 of Alphaproteobacteria bacterium. Taxonomy (GTDB): domain Bacteria; phylum Pseudomonadota; class Alphaproteobacteria; order Reyranellales; family Reyranellaceae; genus Reyranella. Next base: position 5,487 of record JABCYT010000198.1, on the reverse strand, counting down.
AGTCACGCGGGGGCAGCGCCATGCGCTTGCCGCCGAGGTGCACCGCATGGATCCGGCTCTTGTCGAGCAGGATCGATATGTTCTCGAGCGGGGAGCCGTCGAGCGCGATGAAATCGGCGCAGCGGCCGGGCTCGAGCCTGCCGACGCGCTCGCCATCGGCGAGAAAGCGCGCGTTGGTTCGGGTCGCGGCGCAGAGCGCTTCGGCCGGGGTGAAGCCAAGATCGTTCACGAAGATCTCGAGCTCGCGCGCATGCCATTCGCCATAGGGTGTGACCGCAAAGCCCGAATCGCTGCCGGCCATCATCGGCACGCCGGCCTTATGGGCCTTGCCGAGGTTGCGGCAGGCGCGCTCGTACTGGCGTTGCGTATGGCCGACGCGGCCGCCGAGTGCGGCGGGCTCGTGCGACTGGGTGAATTCCATGATGTTGCGCTGGAAGGTGAGCGTGGGCGCGATCGCCGAGCCACTCTTGAGCACCGCGTCGATGCATTCATCGTCGAGGTCGAAGGCATGGAAGATCAGATCGACGCCGGCACGCGCGGCGTAAAGGATGGCCTCGCGGCCGATCGCGTGGACCACCGCCTTGCGGCCGAGGCGCTGGATTTCGCGCACCATGGCGCCGGTCTCTTCCTCGGTGAACGCGGCGATCAAGGATCCGTCGGGACGACGCTGGATACCGTCGAGCGCGATTTTTACGCAGTCGACGCCGTTCTTGGCCTGGACGCGGATCTCCTCGATCGCTTCGTCCCGACTGGTGACCAGCCTGCCGATCGACGTGGACGGCGCGCCGATCCAGCTCGGATACCAATCGGTCAGGCTCTGGCGTGCCGTGATGTAAGGTCCGGCGGCGCTGATGCGCGGCCCGTCGAACAGACCGGCGCGCACGGCGTTGCGAATCGACAGGCTGACCTGGCCGGCGTCGCCCGGCGAGCAGAGCGCGGTGTAGCCGGCCGCCAAGAGCTTCTGGGCGAAGAACAGGCCACGCAGCGCGCGGAACTCCAGCGGGCTATAGAGGTCGATATCCTCCTCGCTCTTGGCATTGCCATAGGCGAGATGGACGTGAACGTCGATCAGGCCCGGCATGACGAACTGCCTGGAATAGTCCAGCACCTGCTCGGCCGGCATCGCCGTCGGCGCCTGCTCCGTCGGACCGACAAACTCCAGGACGCCGCGCTCGTCGTACACCAGGGTCTGCCCGGGCCTGGCCTCTCCGTCACCGGCGCCGAAGAGCGTACCGCAACGCACGTGTGTTTTCATGGTTGTCCCCTCGGGCTGCCGCGCGACTCTAGTCATGCCGGCCGCCTCCGGATAGCCCCCTCCTGGCATCAAGCGCGCTGGACGGTGCGACTGTTCAAGAGCCGTCGACCTCGACGACCGCCTCGGCAAAGGCCTGTGGGGCCTCCTGGGGCAGATTGTGCCCGATGCCGCCGGTGACGAGTCGGTGCGTGTACTTCCCCGAGAATTTCCTGGCATAAGATGCGGCGTCCGCATGTGGTGCGCCATTGGCGTCGCCTTCGAGGGTGATCGTGGGCACTTTGATGATCGGCGCTTCGGCGAGACGCTTTTCCACTTCGTCGAATTTCGCCTCGCCGCCAGCCAGGCCGAGCCGCCAGCGGTAGTTATGGATCACGATGGCGACATGATCGGGATTGTCGAAAGCTGCCGCGCTCCGATCGAACGTGGCGTCATCGAAGCGCCACTTGGGCGAAGCGATTTGCCAAATCAGCTTGGCGAAGTCGTGCCGATATTTGTCGTAGCCCGCCCGGCCGCGCTCCGTGGCAAAGTAGTATTGGTACCACCATGCGAGCTCCGCTTTTGGCGGCAGCGGAGTCTTGTTGGCTTCAGGGCTGCCGATCAGATAGCCGCTCACGGAGACCATGGCCTTGCAGCGTTCCGGCCAGAGCGCAGCGATAATGTTGGCCGTCCGCGCTCCCCAATCATAACCGGCGATGGTTGCCGTCTCGATCTTGAGGGCGTCCATCAAGGCGATGATATCGAGCGCGACCGCCGCTTGCTGGCCGTTCCGAAATGTCTCGCCCGAAAGAAAGCGCGTCGTGCCATAGCCGCGAAGGTAGGGGATGATCACCCTGTAGCCCGCCGAAGCCAGCAAAGGAGCAACATCCACATAGCTGTGAATGTCGTAGGGCCAACCGTGCAGAAGAATAACCGCAGGACCGCCGCCGGGGCCTGCTTCGGCGTATCCGACGTTCAGGACCCCGGCGTTGATCTGCTTCATGACGGGGAACGATGTATTCGTTCCCGGCTTGATCGTCGGCATGTGCGCAGGCTTTGGCCGTTGAGCTTGGGCGTTCGCAGCTCCTATGGCGCCGAGTTGGGCGATCGCAATGGAGGCTGCCGCAACGCCGAGAAAGTGACGACGATGGTGGCTGGTTTCCTTTGACATCTCGATCATGGGCATCGGTGACTCTCGTTGGAGAGAGGGTTGGTCGGACCCGGCGCCCCTGAATGGCTCGTTTGCGTGCGCAACGACGCACCGCAAGGGTCAAGAAGATGCAGGGTACAGCGAAGCTGGCCACGACAGCCTCGGGCCACCGTGGCAATCGACAGGAGAATTCTCGAGCCGGGAGGGGCGGACGCTAGCACAACCACGGGCCGATGTCCGGCGCTGGCACTTTTCGGCACTGCAGCCGTGATGCAGTGCCCACTTTTCGGACTGCCGGTTCAAAGGCCCGTTGCTTTGCGAGCAGGCTCAATCTCGAGCTCGGCGTCGCGGCTGATCTCGCCTTCGGCGCCCTTGAGCCAGAAGCTCGCGATCAGTGCGACGAGCGCCGCGGCGACCAGCAGGATGGCCGGCGCATCGATCCGCCCGGTGGCGGAGATCAGCAAGGTGGCGATGAGCGGCGCCGTGCCGCTGAAGACGACGGCACCGATGTTCATGGTGAAGGCGACGCCGGTGAATCGCACCGGGGTCGGGAAGAGGTCGGCCAGTATTGCGGCGAACGTGCCGTGCGTGAAGCAAGCCGACAGTCCGATCAGCAGGAACAGCAGCGGCAGCGGCAGGCTGTGCGCCGCCATGGCCTGGAAAGCCGGAACCGCGCCGGCCGCGATGACAATGCAGCCGACGCGGTAGACAAGCCGGCGGGGAACGATATCCGCCACCCAGGTGGCGGCGACCAGGCTGACCGACATCGCAGCACTTGCCACGTTCAGGGCAATGGCGACGCTGCCCGGCGGGTAAGACAGCGTGCGCGTGAGATAGGCCGGGATCTGCGCGAACAGCAAGCCGTTGAACACGGCGACGACGCAGGTGGCGCTGATGCCGAGCACGATGCGCGCCGTCTCGCTGCGAAACAGCAGCGCAATCGGATTGGGCGCAGCACCTCGTGCAGCGGCAAGGCGCGCCTTCATGCGCAGGAAGCTCGGGCTCTCTTCGAGCGTGCGGCGCAGCTGCCAGCTCACCACGCCGAGGGCGCCGCCAATCAGGAAAGCAATCCGCCAACCCCAGGCTTCCATCAGCTCGGCCGGCAGGAGGGCATGGAGGAGCGCGCTCACCCCGGTCGCCAGCAGCACCCCCGCACTCACGCAACCGAATACCACACCGCAGGCCAGCGTGGCGTGGCGTACCGGCACAACCTCCACGGCGTAGGTGATGGCGCCCGGCAGCTCGCCGCCGAGGCAGAAGCCCTGAACAACCCTCAGCAGGACGAATCCCGCGCTTGCCCAGGCGCCGATGGCGGCATAGCCCGGCAGCAGGCCCATGGCGATGGTGGCGAGCGACATTATCGCGAGCGACAGCATGAAGCTCTCGCGCCGGCCCGCCCGGTCTCCCCGCCAGCCGAAGAGCAGCCCGCCCAGGGGCCGCGAAAGATAGCCCACGGCGAAGACGGCGAAGGTGCTCAGCAGCGAAACAACGGGATCGCTCGCCGGAAAGAAGGCGCGCGAGATATAGGCGGCAAAGGTGCCGAACACGATGAAGTCGTAGAACTCGAGGGCGCCGCCAAGGCTGGCGATCAACACGACACGCAAGCCGGCACGGTCGAGGCCTCGGCGCGGCTGCTGCACCGCCTCATGCATCACGCTCACGCGTTCCCCCTCCCCGTTGCCGACCACAGCTTTGTGGCTCTATGTTCGTTGACAAAAACAGTCACCGATCGTCGCCCGCTGGTCAAGCTGGCGGCACAGGGAGAACGCCGTGAGCAACAGTCGCAAGGCGACGGCACCAACGATCGTCAGGCGAGGATCGGCGGTCGGCATATACGACATGACATCGGTGCCATGGACCGAGGCCGGCAAGAAGGGCATCAGCCAGAAAATCGTCCGCGTAGATCACGCCAAGGGCCGCTACCTGGGGCTGGTTGCGTTCGAAGCACTGACGCGGAGCGGCCTGCATCAACACCTCGGCACGGCCACCAGCTATTTCCTGAGCGGATCGCTGGCCGACTATGCGGGAACCGCCGTGCGCGGCCAGGTCGGCATCAACCTTGCCGGGGCCACGCATGACGCCGTCGCCTATGAGAGCTGCCTGCTCTGCGCGCGACTGGAAGGACCTGTAATCTATCCGCCCGAGGACGGGCCGCTGCATCGACTGCATGCCGGGGCCAAGCATGCCGAGATCGTCAATGCCTCGCCCGAAGTGATGCCGGACATTAATGTCGCCGTCGAAGCGCTACCTCTGTTGTCGACCGCACTGGCCGGCGTCGGCCGCAGGATGATCTTTGACTATAGCAAGACCACTGACGATCGGCGCCTTGTGCAGCTTCAGCTCCTGCCCGGAGCATCCGTGCCTGCGCATCGGACGACCGACCTGGTCGAGTGGTTCGTCTTTGGCGGCGATGTGAAGATTGGCGACAAGACGGCCTTCGCCGGGGGTTTTGTGACGATCGCCCCCGACACCGAAGTGACGATGTCGAGCCAATATGGCGCATTGCTGCTGGCCTGGGCAGAAGGCGGCATTCACTGGTCCGACGGCAGAAAGCGTCCCGACCTGTACGGATTCTAAAGTTACGCGCCGGTTGTAGGCGACAAGCGCAGCGTGGTGGTTTCGCCCACCTTGCCTTGTCGGGAAGGCTAATCAAGGCCAGATTGAATCGACGACACTCTGGGATACCGCTTGAATTCTGATGGGGAGTGATTGTCATGTCGACAACGATCACGACCGAAGCGCCAGCGCGCGCATCGAAACCCTGGTACAAGATTCTCTACGTTCAGGTTCTGATCGCCATCCTGCTTGGTATCGCTGTCGGTTGGCTGTCACCCGAGTTTGCGACCAATGACTGGATCAAGGCGCTCGGTGACGGTTTCATACGTCTGATCAAGATGATCATCGCGCCGATCATCTTTTGCACGGTCGTCTCGGGTATCTCGCATATTCAGGACGCCAGAAAAGTAGGCCGCGTCGGCATCAAAGCTCTAGTCTATTTCGAGATTGTGTCGTCGTTCGCGCTGATTCTCGGACTCATCATTGGCAATCTTGTTCAGGTCGGCCATGGTTTCGCCGCTAAGCCGGATGCGGCGGCATCGCGAGTTAC
>JABCYT010000197.1 GCA_013290035.1 Alphaproteobacteria bacterium | reverse complement strand
GGCCCCATCGGCTTCGTGGCCTGCGTCCACACCGCGCCGTGATAGGCCGGGTCGGGCTGGTTCAGCAGCGGGAAGCGGTCGGCATGCTTCTCCCAATCGAAATTGCCGCCATCGACGACGATGCCGCCGATCGAGGTGCCGTGGCCGCCGATGTATTTGGTCGTCGAATGCATGACGACCGCGGCGCCGTGATCGAGCGGCCGGCACAGCACCGGGGCGGCGGTGTTGTCGACGATCAGCGGCACCCCCAATTCGCGGCCGATGCGCGCCACCTCGCCGATCGGGAACACGATCAGCTTGGGGTTGGGCAGCGTCTCGGCATAGTAGCAACGGGTCCTGGCGTCGGTGGCGCGGCGGAAATTCTCGGGATCGGCCGGATCGACGAAACGGCATTCGATGCCCATCGTCTTCATGGTGTTGGCGAACAGGTTCCAGGTGCCGCCATAGAGATCCGTCGAGGCGACGAAATTGTCGCCGGCGTGACAGATGTTCTGGACCGCGAACAGCGAGGCCGCCTGTCCCGAGCCCAGCGCCAGCGCCGCCACGCCGCCTTCGAGCGCGGCGACCCGCGTCTCCAGCACGTCGTTGGTCGGATTCATGATGCGGGTGTAGATGTTGCCGAGCTCGGCCAGGCCGAACAGGTTGGCGGCGTGCTTGGTGTCGCGGAACTGGTAGCTGGTGGTCTGGTAGATCGGCACCGCCACGGCGTTGGTCGCAGGATCGCTACGGTAGCCCGAATGCAACACGACGGTCTCAGGATGCTTGCTGTTCGTCGGCATGTTCTATCCTCGCTGCTGTCCTGCGGCGCTGCTCGCCGCGGCAGCATCGGCATAGTGAAATGCCCGCGACCGGGCAAGCCGCGACCTGCCGGCGCGATGTTGCACGGCGTTTACATGGCGCGATGCGGATAGTTCCTCAGGCCGCCAAGACCAGCCGATCGATAGAGGCCGCGAAGCCGAAGGCCTCGTAGAATCGCCGCGCGTCGCGATTGAAGGCATGGACTGCGACCTCGACATGCGTGGCGCCCCGCCGGCGCGACCACTCGACCGCGGCGTCGAGCAGCCGCCGCCCGACTCGCCAGCGCCGCTGATCGGCACGCACCACGAGATTGTCGAGCTCGATCACCTTGCGCGGCACGGCGCCGGCAAAGGGCGATGGCGTGCGCGTCAGCAGGACGGCAAGCCCGATCACATCCGCGCCGCGCTCCGCCACCAGCACGGTCGCCCCCGGCCCGGCCAGCCACTGCTCGATCTGCTGGCGCGTGCGCGCCGGCCCGTCGAAGGCCTGGAAGAAGTCCGGCCGCCCCTGGCGATGGAACTCGTCGAGTTCGTCGAACAAGGCGACCAGCACATCGTAATCGCCGAGCGTTGCCGTGCGCACATGGACCGGCTTCGCGGTCATGATGCGAGGACCAGCCGATCGTTTGCGATGGCGAATCCGAAGCTTTGGTAGAAGCGCCTGCCGTCGCCCTCGCCGACCACGGCCTCGACCTGCACGGCGCGGCGCTGGCGTGCCCATTCGACCACGGCAGCCAGCAGGCGACGCCCGATGCGCTGGCCGCGCCGGTCGGCGCGCACCACGAGGTTGTCGACCTCGACCACCTTGTGCGTGAGCCCGCCCGACACGGGCACGAGCCGCGTCACCAGCACGGCGACGCCCAGGACTCCGGCCTCGCTTTGCGCCACCAGGAGCGTCGTGCCCGGGCTTTCCAGCCACGCCAGCACCTGGTCGCGGGCGTGCGCCGCGTCGTCGAGCAGCGCACACAAAGCGTCGCAATCGCGCGGGCCTGCCAGACGCACGCGCATCGACGGCGGCGGCACCGTCCTCTGTTCCTCGACTTCCATGATCGACATCTCGTCCTCCGTTTGCGGTTCCGCCGCGGCCCGGAGGCCTATTCCAGAAATACAGAAGCCGCCGGGATGCGGCGGCTTTGTCAGGTCATGACCTTTCGCGCCGCCTATGTGAGCAGCGTAAAGTACCAACCCTTCTGGAGCAGGTTCGTGGTCATGGGTGTTTTATAGCGCTGCGACGGTAGCGCTGTCAACGCAGCCTCCGTTATCGTTGCGTCCATGAACGCCTCCCTTCTCGCAGCAGCTCCGTGGTGGCGGCCCGACACCGGCGACACCCTCGTCATCCGCGGCGGCCAGCCGCTGGTCGGCACATACCCGATCAGCGGCGCGAAGAACGCCGTGCTGCCACTGATGGTGTCGGCGCTCCTGACGCCACATCTCGTGACCTTGCACAACGTGCCGGCCAATCTCGACGTCGCGGTGCTGTCGTCATTGCTGCAGCGCCTGGGCTGCGAGATGCACTGGTCGTCGACCTCGGCGGGGTTGTCGGTAACGATCTCAGCCGATCGCCTAGAGCCCCGCGGCATCGACGGCGATCTGGTGGCGCGCATGCGCGCCTCGGTGCTGCTGCTCGGCGCGCTGCTGGCGCGCTGCGGCGAGGCGCGCCTGCCGCTGCCCGGCGGCGATGCCATCGGCCGGCGTGCCATCGACTTTCACCTCGCCGGCCTCCGAGCCATGGGCGCGACGGTGAAGCTCGACGGCGGGGTGGTCCAGGCGACGGCGCCGGCGGGCCTGCGCGGCGCCGACATCCGGCTGCCGCTGCCCTCGGTCGGCGCAACCGAAAACCTGCTGCTCGCCGCCGTCCTGGCCGACGGTACGACGACGATCCGCAACGCCGCGCGCGAACCCGAGATCGCCGACCTGGCCGCCTGCCTGATCGCGATGGGTGGCAAGGTGTCCGGCCTCGGCACGCATGAGCTCAGCATCGAGGGCGCCCAGCGGCTCGCCGGCGCCGTGCATGCTGTCCTGCCGGATCGCATCGAGTTCGGCACGCTCGCCTGCGCCGCGGCCATCACCGACGGCGAACTCTGCCTGCCCCACGGACGCGTCGACCTGCTCGGCGCCGCGGGCGCGTCGTTCAATGCCATGGGTGTCGATTTCAGCGAAACGCCGGACGGGGTCGTTGCCCGACGGGCCCGGCCCGGGCTCAGTGGCATCGACATCACGACCGGCCCCTATCCCGGCTTCGCCACCGACCTGCAAGCGCCCGTTATGGCGCTGCTGGCGACGGCGGCCGGCGCCAGCGCCGTCAGCGAGACGATCTTCGAGCAGCGCTTCCGGCACGTCGACGAACTCGTCAGGATGGGCGCCAGCATCGCTGTCCGTGGCCGGACCGCCTTGGTCCGCGGCGTCGACCGGCTCCAAGGGGCGGCCGTGATCGGCACCGACGTCCGCGCGGCCGCCGCTCTCGTCATCGCGGGCCTGGGCGCTTGCGGCGAGACGAGGCTCGGCGGCCTCGATCATCTCGACCGGGGCTACGACCGCCTGGTGCGGAAGCTCGCCCTCTGCGGGGCGGACATCGTGCGCCTGCCCTGATGCCGTTCGCCATTGCTGCGGACGGCGGTTGCGCAGCCAGAAGATGCAGGCCCTGACGTCGGGCGGGCGATGCACCGTGTGCCGCACCAACAGCGGCTCGCCGCGGTGGAGCAGGACCCGCGTGCTCTCGTAGCTGTAGCCGATGGCCCGCGCGTAGAGGCCGTGCGCCACTTTGCCGTCGGCAAGGCTGCGTCCGCTCCTTACCGCCTGGGCGAACTCGGGGTGTTTGCGCAGCCAGTTGTCGATCGTGCTGTGTCCCACGTCGAAACCATCGGCCAATTCCTGGTTGGTGGCGCCAGCCAGGCACAGCCCGTAGGCCTGCTCGGCGAATTCCGGCTTGTAAAGCGAAGGCCGTCCGGCTCCGTCCATCATCGATCCTCCAGCATGAGGACGGCAGGCTAATATGAACTTAAGTGATAGTCAAGTAAAATCGTAGCATATATTAAGCCCGCAGAGCGTCGAATAATGGGCGCCATACGACCCAAATATGTAACTTTCGGAAAGCCCGGCTCAGTAGAGTCCAGGGAGCAGCCGCCACGTACGGGCGCGGTAGGCCTCGTATTCCCGGCCGAACTGCGCCTGCAGCAGCCTCTCCTCCGAATTCATGCGCGCGACCAGCGACGGAATGTTGAGGGCCGCCAGCAGCACGCCCGCGCCCGAGCGAAACGCCAGCGCCCAGCCCAGAGACAGGATGAGCAGCCCGAGATAGCTGGGATTGCGAATGCGGCTGTAGAGGCCATCGGTGACCAGCGCATGGCCGGGCTGGATGGCCACCAGGCCGCTGAAGCGCCGGCCGAGAATGAAGATCGGCCACAGCCGCAGGGCGCCGCCGACGACGTACAAGGCAACGCCCAGCCAACGAACGATATCGCCATCGAGGACCCAGAATTCCTTGCGGTCGGTGTAGGCCGGCAGCCAGGCGGACAGAAGTCCGATTAGGCTCAGCACGCCGATGACCCAGCGGTTGGAGCGATCCTCGCGCTCGCCGGTGCTGAGGTTGACGGAACTGAACAGAGCAGCGACGACCATCGCCACGGTCGCGATCACCAGCGCGATGCGCGCCGGATTGGCGAAGAAGGGCTCGAAACCGCCCCAGCCCAATATGGCGAGGCCAAGGAAGGCGACCAAGCCTCCCGCGGAGGCAAGTGCCAATGTGGGTTTGGACATGACGCCCATGTGGGTACAAAGCGCGTGAAGTCAAATCGCCCGTGCAGCGGGCCCATCGTTTCAACCCAACCCGGACCAGTGCTAATGTCGATTGATGCATCGGTTCTCTAGCGCGCTTCTTGCGATCCTGCTGGCAACGGCGGTGGTCGTATGTGCTCCCGTAGCGGCGCAGCAAAATACTCACCCTTGGCCCACCACGGAGTGGACGACCTCCTCGCCCGAGGAGCAGGGCATGAGCTCCGAGCGGCTCGCCCGCCTGGTCGATTTCGGCAGCTCCAACGACATGGACAGCCTGCTGGTCACACGCCACGGCCGGATCGTGCTGGAGGCGACCTATGCGCCCTTCCAGGCCGGGCTGAAGCACCGGGTCAATTCGGTCACCAAGTCGGTCATCGGCAGCCTGATCGCCATTGCGCTCAGGGACGGCCGGCTCGACAACACCGACCGGCGCGTGGTGGATTTCTTCGCCGACCGCACGATCGCCAACCTCGACGAACGCAAGAAGTCGATCACCATCCGTCATCTGCTCGACATGACGTCGGGCCTGGCGTGGCAGGAGGGGCTGGATGGTTGGCCTGAATCCTTCCTCGCCATGGAGCGCAGCGCGGACTGGCAGCAATTCGTCCTCGACCGGCCTATGGCCGAGACGCCGGGTACGGTCTTCTACTACGACAGCGGCAACAGCCAGCTGCTGTCGGCCATCCTCAGCAAGGTCACAGGCAAGAGCGCGCTCGACTACGCGCGCGAGACGCTGTTCGGACCGCTTGGCATCGAGGACGTGCTGTGGCGGGGTGACCCGCAAGGCGTCTCGGGAGGCGGCGCCGGCCTCTACCTGCATCCGCGCGACATGGCAAAGCTGGGCTACCTCTACCTGCGCGGCGGCTTGTGGGACGGCCGGCAGATCCTGCCGGCAGCGTGGATCGAGGGCGTGCGCCAGGCCAACGTCGACATGCGCGAGAGCTGGGCACGGGACCTGCGCTACGGCAGCCAGTTCTGGGTCATGTCGAAGCAGGATGCCTACCTCGCTGTCGGTTATCATCGCCAGCTCATCGTCGTGATGCCGAAACTCGACATCGTGGCGGTGGCGACCGGCGCCTCGCGCTTCTCCACTCCCAGCGGCACGGCCAGCTCGCCGCGCTACGGCTTCGGGACACTGGTGAGCCAGCTCGCGGCCGCGGTGACCTCGGATGCAGCGGTCGCGGCCGATCCAGCGGCGACGGCGGAGCTTGCCGAGCGAGTGAAGCAAGTCGCGATCGATAAGCCGGCACCGAAAGGCGGCTCGTCGGCCCTGGCGAAGGCCGTCTCCGGCAAGACCTGGCGGTTCGCCAGCAACGACCTCAGGTTCAGGTCCATCACGCTGAGACTCGATGACCCCGTGCCGTCCTTCGAATACGAGGCCGATGGCGTCCCGGCCGGCGCGCCGGTAGCACGATTCGGCGGGCCGATCGGCTTCGACGGCCACTACCGGGTGGGCGGGCGCATGCGCTACGGGCCGAGTGCTGCGCGAGGCGCCTGGTCCGACGACGGCAAGAGCCTCGCCCTGGAGGTCCAGACGCTCGGCAACGACGACGCCGCGCGGCTGACATATGTGTTCGACGGCAAGACCGTCGAGCTGAACTTCGAGATGGCGCTCGGGTTCAAATTGAAGCTGCAGGGACGAGCCGACGACTGAGGGCTATTCTGCCGCCACCGCCATCGCCTGCTTCAGCCCAGGCATGGTGAAACCGAGCTTGTCGAGCTTGGCGATCATGTCCTTGCCGGCCTTCTCGTCGGTCTCGACCAGCGGCGGCCGCACCGGCTTCCACGCCGAATCGCTGCCGTAGTGAGCGATGCAATACTTGAGCGCCGGGATCATGACGTAGCCCTGCATGACGCCACGCACGTCGTTGATCCAGCTCTGCAGCTTCTCGCCTTCTGGCGTCGCGTGCTTCTTATAGGTCTCGGCGATCTTGCCGGGATTGATGTTGGCCGTGGCGCTGATGCAGCCCGCGCCGCCCGACTTGATGTTGTCGATCAGGGGCTTCTCGTTGCCCGAGAAGACGTCGAAGCCGTCCTTGGC